>JAFXUX010000025.1 GCA_017524805.1 Candidatus Methanomethylophilaceae archaeon | reverse complement strand
GTCGAAGGTGCTGTCGTAGACGTAGCCTCCCTGCCCCATGACGACGGTCGCGCCGGAGCTGACGACCTTCTCGTAATCGAAGGGGTAGCTGCCGAGCCTGGTCCACTTGGACGCGCCGGGATAGACGGACTCGTCGTAATCTGCGTCCATGGTGGCTGTGATGAGGTCGTATTTCCCGATGATCTTCAGGAGGTCCGCATCCATCGATCCGCCGATGGCGATCTTGCCGGTGAGCGGGAATGTGATCTTAACGGTCTCGAGGAGATCGTTGACGTAGAACATCGGAGCGGTTTTGCGCTCGATAAAGCATTTCAGAAGGCCGACGTCCTCTTTCGTTATTTTGCCGTCAGCGTTCGTATCGGCCAGAGGATTCTTGGCCTTGTTCCAAGTCGATTTGCCATCGACTATGTTCTGGATGAAAGTTACATCGTCATTGTTGAGATAGACGTCGTTGTTAGCGTTCCCGAACACCAAGAGTTTGGTGTCGATCGAACCGACAGTGGCTTTTCCGGAATCTTCGGTCAGATAGTCCGACGTGTCGGTATTGTTATTGCCGTTGTTCCCGCCATTGTTGTTCATCAGCAGGAAAGCAGCGGCGATGGCGATGGCTACGATAGCAATCGCAGCTATTGCAATCAGCATTTTGTTGTTTGCCAAAATAACACCTTGGATTATAGTTCCAATTTTGACGACTGTTTTTTTAATATTTAATAGATGGCGAATATTGACAACTATTGATCATCATACATTTTATTTATTAATAAACATAGTAATCATACAATAATGGTGTATATAGTCAATTTTCGCGATGCATTGAGCATTTTATCCTTTTTTAGCAACCACAATGAATTGGCGATCCGAAACGTTGCGTATGCATTCCTCGACCAAAGCATCTTCAAATACTTCATTCTCCAAGATATTCATGTCAAGGCGGCCGAGCTCGCGCAAGTCCCAGGAAGGCCTTTCTTCTCCCGAAAGAGGGAGTCTGCGGAATATCGGGTCTATGATGCCGGTGCCGCCGAATCCTGTCTCTCCGCTCCTTATTCTGACTCCGTCATCGTTTGTTTTCGGCAGATTGGAATCCAGCGAGCCGATCCAATTGGCGTCTATGATGATCAGATTTTTGCCTGGTTTGAGTACGCGGCATGCCTCCGAGAGCGCTTTTTCCGGATTGAAAAATGACCACAAGCTGTTGCGGATCACAACAGAATCAAAGGTGCAATCATCGAATGGAAGGTTGCATACATCGGCGACAACGAATTCCGCATCGGAACCAACCTCTTTGGCGCATCTCTTTGCCTCTTCGATCATATGTCTGGACGAATCTATGCCGACGGATTCGTGGCCCGAGAGCGAGGCGGCAATGGCCAAGAAACCGGCTCCGCATGCAAGATCCAGAAGCTTAGCTTTCTCCGGGATTCTATTGCCCAACAATTTGAGGTATTCCATCCCCCTCCCATCTGCGCATATCCTGTGGCAAGTTCCGCTGTCGAATGGCGCCACGCCTCCCCAGTATTCTTCCACCAGGAATTTTTCCTCCTCTTCTGGGGAAGGCTTTCTGGCGCTGATCAGGAACAAAGGGGCTGGCGCTTCGGGGTTGGGCATCCGGTCAAGAGGGCCTCCGACGAGAACGTTCTCCTCAGCGACGATGTCCATGAAGCGAAGTTTGATCAGCACGTTCCGATCCCATTGGGGGCGCTGCGTCCCAAGCATAGGGCGGGTCTCCATGTATTCGCCGCGGAACATGAACCCTGTATTCACGGTCCCCGAATCCCGGCCTGATATCTTCATCTCCCTGATGAGGTCCCTGAACATTCTGTCATGCTCAGCGTCGAAGAAATTCCAGTTGAAATTGGAATCGAATACGATTATGCGGCCATCAGGCGCGAGGGCTCTCCTCCATTCTCTGTAGCATTCCTCCATGTCGGGGATTGTCCATGTCACGTTGCGGCTCAGAATGAGATCGAATGTGTTGGATTCGAAATACAGCCTGTCGGCGTTCATCTGGAGGAAGTCGCATTTCGCGCCGAATTCCTCCGCATTCATTCTGGCGACCTCCAGCATGCCTTCGCTGAGGTCCACTCCCGTGACATCGTGTCCATCCAAGGACATGGCAATGGAGAAGAATCCCGGTCCGGTGCCTATGTCCAGAACTCTGAGCTTTTCTTTTTTGGGGGCGTTCTCGTATACCATTCTCATCCATTCGTCTTTATCCGACGATGAGAGCTGGCTTTCCACTATCTTTCTGTATTCTTTGGCGGCGGCATCCCATGCTTTTCTGGTCCTGGATATTTCGTTCATATTATCGGCATTCAACGCACTCAGTCCTATGCTATAAAGGCCATGTTGGATCCTTCATTCTTCTTCGTAGATTCATGGCTCCATAATCAAACGTGATGTGCGCGTACGGGCATGTATTATTAGCGCATCCGAGAATCGTCGGCCATGGGCACTAAATGCTTCATATCAATGGAATATGGGGACTCCATCAGAGGGGTTTCCTGCAGCTATGACGGATATATCGGCAGCGCCGGAATGACTCTTCTGTCAGCTTTTTCTGATAGGAGCCTTCTTGGGATGCTTATCGACAAAGGTGACATGAGTTCTTTGGGAACAGCGCTGAACAATACATCTTTCTGCGGCGGGAATCCAAGGACATACTCCCCGGGGGAAGATCTGTGCGCCAAAGAGTCTGCCGAATACGCTTATGTTCTGGGTGAGGATGGAAGATGGGCGTATTATAAGATAGGAGATCCGGAAAGGCGCGACCTAGAATCGGACGTCCAAAAGCTGATGGAAGAGCAATCGTAAAAAGGGGGAGGCTGGCGCCCCTCCCAGATGTTTAAGAAGTTTTTTCAGAGACTTATCGTCACTCGGCTCAGTGTCCTTCCTCGTTTCCCAGGCGGCTTATCTGCCTCTGATCGACGGCTTCGGAATTAGAATTCCTCTTCTGGACCAAGTACCAGATGGGCACATAAGCCGATAGTATGACTGCGGCTATGATTATGGCTATATATGCCGTTATCCCAGTTTCCAATCCGCCATCGGAGCTCAGGTAGTAGCTCCAATAGACGAGGCTCGGGAGCCATACGCAGAACTGAACTACGACCATCGCCGAGATGACGCCGGTCCAGCCTCTGGGTGCTTTGAAAGGCCTCTCTATGCTTGCGAATCTGGGGTCTCTCTTGGTCTTCACGTATGCGGCGAGAGCGATCCCGTTTGCGATGCAGTATCCGATGGCGGAAGCCGTGAGAACTGTCATGGAAGTGGTGGAAAGCGCGAACACCCACGAGCTGGCCTCAAGCACGACGAGAAGCACAAGGTTGAAGGCGCTCACGAAAATCATCGCATTTATGGGCATGCCGTGTTTGTTCTTGACGGCGAACCATGCGGGGAGGTTCCCTTCTTCCGCTATTGAGTTGAGGGATCTCGAGGATCCAAGGAATCCGGTCTGAATGATCAGAACCATCGCGACTATAAGGAAGAACAAGGCGATGTACGATCCCAAGTCTCCGAAGACGAATCCTGCGATGGGCTTGAGCGTAGCGGTGCCCGCATCCACGATTGCGTCGTGTCCGAGGGATCCGTATACGACAGTGGAAACGAAGAAGTACATTATGAGACAGATGATTCCGCATCCGAAGAGCGCTTTAGGCACATCCTTTCCGGGTTCTTTGTATTCCGGTCCGTAAACGGCCGCCGTCTCCCAAGCGCAGGCGCTCCATTGTCCGAGCGCGAAGCATCCGAGGATGAGCACGACATCTTGGGTGGACCAGCTGAATCCGGGGCGGGTCCATTCCGTCGTGATGACATCGAAGCTGAACATTCCCTTGGCGAGAGCTCCGAGAAGAATGACGACTATAGGTATGAGCGAAAGCAATGCCAGAATTGTGCTGACTTTGGCTCCGCCTTCGAGGCCGCGCAATCCCAACACTAGCATAAGGGAAACGATTACGATCCCGACGACCATGTAAAATCCGACTGCCACCCATCCCTCGAAAGCGAGATCGAACATTTGGACGAGGTAGTCTCCGATCATCATCGTGAAAATGACGACCACGGGGCACCAAGCGAACCAATAGCACCAAGCGCTGAAGGCTCCCAATAGCTTGCCTTTGTCTACGCCGTTTGTTTTGTTTTCTGATTTGAATACGGCCTGAGCGCAGCCAGGGAGCCCAGTAGCATTAGGCAGAATCGTCACCATTTCGCCATAAGCGAGATTCTGGACGAATCCCTGCAGTACTGACACAGTCCATACGAATATGCAACATCCCCATACGAGTGAAGATACGTCGCCTAACGATGGCAAAATCAGGAGCGGAACGCCTAGGGCAATGAACATCCCCTGTTTCCAGCTCACAGATCTAGCCATCGACGCGCTATCATCTGACATTTATTTTTCCTCCAATCAAACATCCATGTTATTTGTCGATGTGTTAACAAAAAATATTGTCTTCACTATATAAAATTAATTGAAGAAAACAAAAGTATTGATATAGTCAATAAAAAAAATGGCAGCATGCATCGTTAGTTTAGCCGTCAATTGTTTATGCAATATAAATAGGTGATGTGTCAATAAAAAAATTTATAAAGTGTAAATTTTAAACAAATAATCAATGTACTATAATATTTAAAATATATAGATAAATATTAATATTAATTACTTCAAAAATAAAATAGGACTAAGTTCTCGCAGCCAAATTATCCGTCGTTTTTGGCTGCAAGCTCAGCTAAATACGAGTAGTATGGCTTGTCAAACTTAAGATCCTTCGAATCTGTCTCGGAGTACAAAGCGTTGCCCATGATCTTCAGGACGGCATTCCGCGTGACGCTGATCTCTTCCGGCGTCAGCCCTGCCGAATATGCCATATCTATGCCCTCAACCAGATCGGATATCATGTCGGCGAGTTCCTTTCCGTAGTCTGTGAGGTAAACGTGGTATTTTTTGCTCCGGGGGTCGATGCGATCGTCATAGACTATGCCCTTTTCTTTGAGGACCTTCAGAACTCTGTGCGTATTGGCGTTGTCGATGTCGAGAAAGCGTGACAGCCCGGCGGTAGTCTGCCCGTTTTGGACTCTCAGTGCAAGGATGTAAATCGCATGGGAGCTGTTGAGGCCGTAGGGTTCCACTGTTTTCGTCAGATTCTTGCGCATATGGAAGCTCAGCCTGTCCAGCAGAGCCGGCAGGAATGCGTTCCAATACGGTGTCTCAGCCATCTTATCCCTCCTCAAAGAATCCAATCCTTGAGGATGCGGGGAAGTATGGGCGAATTGACCACATAACTCCCATGGTCCGCATCCGGAACGATATACATGTGCCCATAGGGGATTTCAGCGGATATGAATTCGGTGTCCGACCTCTTTATGGAGTCGAATTCCCCTGCGATCACCAGGGTCGGGACCTTTATGGAAGCCAAATCGAATTCCGAAATATGGGGTTCCTCCAGCATCAGGCGGATTTTGGGGTCGGTCTTGTCCAACGAGTCCAGCTCTTCCTCCGTCCACTCTACGGTAGAGGGATCGGAATTGGCGCCGCTCACCGCCAGCCTCAGCAGATCATCGGGGTGCTCGGAAGCGAGGATCAGCCCTATTATACCGCCATCGCTGTATCCATAAAGTACAGGATTCTCAAGATCCAGTTCCTTGATGAGGCAATGGATGTCTTCGGCCATGTCCTTGTAATGCAGAGCATCTGCGGGGGAGCTCAGCCCGTGGCCTCTGGAATCCACTCTGACTACGGTGAAAAAATCTCTGAGCTCTTCGACTGCGACGTCGAAGATTGACATGTCTTCGCCGTTCCCATGGAGCAGTATTATGGGACGGCCTTCTCCCTCGATCTCGTAATGGATATCGATGCCGTTTATTTTCGCGAACATGTCCTGCGCCTCCCTCATCGATGCCGAAATATGGGCAAAAAGGGGCCGGGGGCCGGAATGTCCGACCCTCGATCGGTTCTTTCGGATAAGGTTAACTATTCTTTGCTCCACCCTTCATTTTAGCGTTCCTGCTCTGAAGAACGAACCAGACCGGAATGTACAGAAGCAAGATGATCGCCCCTATTATGACCGAGAACGTTCCGTTTTCGATTCCTCCGTTGATGCACCAATAGGCGAGGCAAGGTATCAGTATGAAGAACTGATAGATCATCAGGAAGCATGCCACATAGAACCATCCGCGGGGGGCGGTCCATGGTCTGGGCAGATCCTTGAATCTCTCCGATCTTCTGTACACGACGAATGCCAGCATACCCATCCCGAGCGCCAAGCAGAATCCGAAGGAGGATGCCGCAAGAATCATTCCTACGGATCCGAAATGGATGATCAGGATGAATATTATGCCCATCGCGAACTGGAACAGCATCGCAGCGATAGGCGCGCCGTTCTTATTGGTCTTGGTGAAGAATCCGGGCATGTTCCCTTCGTGGCCCATGAAGTACAGTGTCCTGGAAGATCCGAGGAAAGCGGTCTGGATCAGCATGACCATTCCGGCTACCAGCAGCACCAAAGCGACAATGAGGCCTATCTCTCCGAAGTCGGACAGGGCAATGGGGTAAAGCGTCGCGATGCCCCACTCATCGATCTGCTCGGGGGTGAGCATTCCGTAAACGCAGAAGGGCACGATGAAATACATGGCGAGACAGATCAGACCCGCTGAGATCATCGCCTTAGGCAGATCGCTTCCGGGGTTCTTGTATTCCGATCCGTAGGTTGCGGTAGATTCCCATGCGCAAGCGCACCACTGGGCATAGGCAAACATTCCGAAGATCATCAGGAAGTCGCCGGCAGACCAATCCCATCCCGTCGGGGTGAGGTTATCGACTATCATGCCGAAATCGAACGCATGGCCGGTAGTGGAGAATCCGGTGAACGGTATGGCGATGACCACAAGCATGGGCACGATAGCTATCAGAGCGAGGACAAGGCCGAGTTTGGCTCCTCCAGACAATCCCTTGGACCCGACGAACACGATTATGCTGAAGATAACGACGCCGAGAGCGAGTTGCATATAAAGAATATCGAAAGGAAGCGATATTCCCAATCCAATTTCCATGTATTTGGTTATGTAATCGCATGCTGTGCAAGTGAAAATCGGAATGACAGGCGTCCACGTGAACCAATAGGCCCATGCTGTGAACGCGCCTGCGAACTTTCCCAGATCGAATTTTTTAGGGTTGGGGCTTGTGAATACCTTCTGCGCGCACCCGCCTATTCCAGGCGCTTCCAGAGCGGCCGCCATCTCTCCGATGGCGAAATTCTGGCAGAACCCTTGCAAGACCGAGACGGTCCAGATCATTATGCTAAGTCCCCATGCGGTACCTGCTATGTCGTAGATACCTGGAAGGATGAGAATGGGAACGCCCATGGCGATGATCACTCCCTGCTTCCAATCGATGGACTTTACGAGGCCGCTGTCGGACTGAGAATTCGTCATGGACGATTCCGATCCCGATTTTCCGTCCGAGTAGACCTCGACGTTATTGCTCAAGTTGATTCCTCCCTTGGATACATTTCTTGCCGATTGTATCCAACTGTTTAATAAAATTTCATTAAACCATATTTAATCTTTTTTATTTATTGAAGAAAAAATTAAAATATATGTTTTATAAAATTCATTGATGACTACAATATTTCAATAAATTCAATATTTAAATTTTGTTATAGATTCATCCCATTTTTTAATTGCTATAAGGATAATTAATCATTAAATTTCCTAATTGTGTTATAATAACAGATTCATAAACAACATATTTAGGAATTTTTTGTTGATAATTCAATAAACAATGTATTCGAAACAAAATTTAAATAATATTGTCTAGACAAAACTATTGATTTTGGAAGTCCACTGAGATTGTATCTGCTGATACAATCCATTATAAGAGCATTATCATAATTATGCTAAACACAGACTTCGTGAGTGACAGGACACTGATTATCAATCGAAGATAAAACTGTCTGTACGCCTGCGCAGAAGCGGAGGGTACGTAGTACCCATAGCGCATGCGCAGGCGTATGCGTCAGGCCATGTCCGCCAGGTTCTTGTAAATGTAGTTGGACGACAGGTACTCGTAGACTGTGAGCCCGTAACCCAGGGCGGAATGGGGGCAGTCCGTGTTGCGGTACTCTATCCACCTCGAGAAAACCTCCCTGGCTTCGGCCAAGGACTTCATGTCGCCGAAATAGGGAGTCTCCTCAAGGGCCGATCTGTGGGTGCGCTCCATCTTTCCGTTGGTCTGGGGGTGCCTCACGCGGGATTTGATGTGCTTTATGCCGTTCTTCGCGCACCACCTGTCGAATTTGGACCGGCCAGGGCCACCGAGCATGGAATAGAACTCCGACCCGTGGTCGGTTATGACCTGCCTGGGCCTCCCGAACATGGCCATGGCCTTCTCGAACATGTCGATCACAATGTCCGCCGACGAGTGGTCGTCTATGTGGAACCCCGTGATGAACCTGGATCTGTCATCCACGATCCAGATGGATTCGACGCGGCCCCATTCGAAGTTCCATTGCTTGAAATCCGTGTGCCACAGGTCATTCGGGAGTGGACGCTCGTAGCTGCCCCTCGCCAGGTTGGTGTGGCGCTTCTTCGGCGCTCCGATGCGTCCCTCCTCCCTGAGAATCTTCGTTATGGTTGTGGGAGACAGCGGCAGATTCAGCGCATGCTTGATGCGCAGCGCACCTTCGAAGCCGTATTTAGACTGCCTTTTCAAAATCTGGCTCCTGTGCTCGTCCCTCACGGGGGACTCGCAACTCTTGGGACGGTTGGAGACGGATTGGAATCTGGTCTTGATCTGAGTGTTCGCAGACGGATGGCTGGCTGCGTATGACTTGTGGGCGGCATAAAGCCTGCTCCACTTCCTGATGAAGCCGTCGGAGACATTGAACTTCTTGCGTATCTCCTTGTATGTCCACCCGTCCTCGACTGCCACGACCGCGACGTTGTAACGCAAGGTTACAAGCGGGATGTCGTTGCCTCCGATGAGTTTGAAGTCCCATGCCGACCCCATATATTCTGAGAACCTTTCGTTAAGTATTTGACAAGCTAATGCATCGCTGATACCGGGACTTTGTTTCGTTTGTTTCACCAACTATCGTCACGAAGTCCCTCTTTTTAGAGCCTTTGAGCAAGGCGCTTCGTTTTGTTGAGCGAGGCGTACGCCTCGCTCACGAACTGTGTGTTAAATACAATAATATGGGTGCCGATTGTAATGCCAGGAAGCAAATATGACAGGGAAATCCGTTTCCTCGCGAAAGAAACTGAGAGGCTGAGCGCATAGAGAACGGATCTGGAAAAGATCAAACCGATGGATGAAGCTCAGAAGAGAGAGAACAAAGAATGCATCGAGAAGATAGATGCGCTGGTGAACCAATACACTGCCAGAAGGAAGGAGATCGAGGATTCCTTCGTCGAATGCGGGCTTGAAGTGCCTTTGGTCTCGAGGGATCTCAATGCCACTGTCAATCCCGTTGGGCCGTCATTCGAGCCTGTGGGAAGGGATTACAGGATGAGGATAGAGGATGAGGCGACGTCCAGGATGGGCAGCTCCAAGCCCCAGCCATCATCGCAGGAGAACTATGGGCCATCCGATTCGGACGATCCTGCAGTCTTAAAGGAAGACCTGAAGAGAATGCAGGTCCGCATTTCCGAGTTGGACGAAGCCATCGTCGAGGCTGCGATTGCAGACGATTTCGACAGAAAAAACAAACTGGAGAAGGAATCCCGCGACCTTCGCATCCAGCGCGAGAAGACCATAATGAAGATCAAGAATCTGGAAGTCCCCCAGCAGAAGGCCGTCAATGATGGATACGTTGAAAGGATAGAATCCCTGGAGGCCGACGTCCGCGGTTTGAGGTCCCAGATATCCATGGTACGGGGAGACATCAACGATCTAAAAGATATGGTCGAGTCCATAATGCGTTCGCTTCAGATGGACGACGAAGACGAAATCCAATGAAACCTATGGCGGCCGGCAGCCGGCTGCCGATTTCACACCTTTTAATTTCTTGGTTAATACCGACATTCTTTATTAACCTTTAATTATAGACGACCGAAAACCCATAGATGGGCACGGATGTTGATCCAATGGCTAACGAGACTATCATATTCCCATTCGTTCGCGTAGTAGGGCAGGACAAGATGAAGAAAGGGCTTCTGCTGAATATAGTGGACCCTGCAATCGGAGGGGTTCTCATCAAAGGGGAGAAAGGGACCGCCAAATCAACTTCCGTCAGATCTTTGGCGCAGATCCTTCCTCCGAGGCAGTCTGTGGTAGGGTGCCCTTACCATTGCGACCCCAGATTCCCAAAAAGGATGTGCGCCGATTGCCGCGAGAAACTCGCATCCAACACGCTGAAAACCGAGGAAGTTCCCACATCCGTTGTGGAGCTCCCGCTAAGCGCTACCGAGGACCGCGTATCCGGTACTCTCGATCTGGAGCACGTCCTCAAAACCGGACAGAAGAAATTCGAACCGGGAGTCCTGGCGCAGGCCAACGGAAACATCCTCTACGTGGATGAGGTCAATCTTCTCGACGACCACATCATCGACCTTCTGCTGGATTCCGCTGCGATGGGCGTCAACTACATCGAAAGGGAAGGTGTTTCATTCTCGCACCCCGCCAAATTCGTTCTTGTGGGAAGCATGAACCCCGAGGAGGGAAGCCTTAGGCCTCAGCTTCTGGACAGATTCGGTCTTTGTGTCGATGTCGAAGGCGAGAAGGATGTGAGCACCAGGATGGAAGTCATCAGGCGCAGGATGCAATTCGACGCCGATCCCGAGGGATACCTCGCCTCGTTCCAGAGCGAGACCGACGCCCTGAGGAAGAAGATCGAGGACGCCCGCGCTCTTCTTCCCAAAGTCGTCCTCAACGATAAGATACTCCACGATATCGTTCACGTCTGCATCCATTTCAAGATGGAAGGCCACAGGGCTGACATCACCATGATGAGGGCATCCAAAGCCAATGCGGCATTGGAGGGCAGGGCGGAAGTCACCAAAGAAGACCTTCGCACCGTCGCTCCCCTCGTCCTCGGGCACCGTCTCAAGAAGCGCGCGTTCGAGGAGGTCACCTTCGACATGAAGGAGCTGGACATATGCCTGGGCATATGACGGTCGCACACTATCCTTTCCCCGCCGTATATGGGATGGAGCAGGTCAAAAAGGCGCTGATGTGCGCTATAGCCAACCCTAAGATCAAAACGGTACTCATCAAAGGCGCTTCGGGGACGGGAAAGACCCTGGTCGCGCGCTCGCTCGGAGAGATATCCGGAAAGACGATAGTCAATGTCCCTCTGAACGTCACCGATGAGCAGCTGTTCGGATGCCTGGATCTGGAATCCGCTATCAAGGAGGGGAAAATCGAGCTCCAAGAGGGCCTTCTCCAGCGCGCGGACGGCAACATCCTCTACATGGATGACGTGAATCTGTTCGAGCAAAGGATGACCAACGGCGTGATGGAAGCCGTCCTTTCAGGAAGGGTTAAGATCGAGAGGGAGAACATATCCACGATGTACGAAGTGGATACGATCCTCGTGGCCACGATGAACATCCATGATTCGTATCTCAGCCCTGTGATCCTGGACCATTTCGATATCTGCGTCGATGCCGATTATCCCGATGATGAAGCCGGCAGGACGGAGATACTCAGGCGCAGCCTGGCTTTCGACGAGGATCCCGATGCGTTCGCCTCCATGTATGTCGAGGAGGAAAGGGCCATCGCCAAGAAGATAGCAGAGGCGAGGAAAATTACTGAAGGCGCGGTAGTCCCAGAGAATATCGCGCGCACAATAGCCACCGTCAGCGGGAATATGGGCATAGACGGCGCCAGAGGAGATCTTTCCACGGCCAACGTCGCCATAGCTCTGGCTGCTCTCGATGGAAGGTCCAATATCTCCGACGACGATCTGGAAGAAGCCACGATCCTGTGCCTCTCCCACAGGCGCAAGGTCGTCAAGGGAAGACGCGTCGACAAGATGGAGAAGGTAGTCCATTCCAGCGTCGGGTTCAACACCGAATCCAGGGCGATTTTCAAAGCGGTCCATCCGACCAGGGATCCCAATCATGGGGTGGGCTCCGATCAGGAGGAAGATGACACTCCTTACGAGGCGGATCCGGTCGCCGTCGCCGACGATACGCATAAGTTCAAAGGCAGCGAGGCAGAAGACATCATCACCAAGATCGGGGAGACCTTCGAGACCATAGACCTCTTCGAGCAGGAAGGCGCGGCAAAGGCCCGCGGGGTATCCAGCACGAAAGGGAAAAGGGTCATGAAAAGGACCGCCACCCGTTCGGGCAGATATGTCGGCTCCCGTATGACAGAAGAGAAGAATCCCGATCTGGCATTCGATGCGACGGTCCGCGCGGCGGCTCCGTATCAGATCAAGCGCCACAGCGAGAAGGACACCGATTTGGCCGTCATCATCGAGAAACAGGATATGAGGGAGAAGATCAGGGAGACGAGGTCCTCCTCCACCTTCCTGTTCGCCGTCGATACCAGCGGGTCGCTCATTATCAGGAACAGGATGGTGGCAGTCAAAGGGGCGATATTGTCTCTCCTGAAGCAGCATTATGTGAAGAAGGATCGCGTAGGGTTCATGACATTCAACGAGAGCGCGATCCAGATTCTGATGCAGCCCTCCAGAGAGGTCGAGACCATCTACAAGCTGCTGGACGAATTGGCTATCGGAAAGAGGACGCCGATGTCGGCGGCTCTTCAGTACCTCAACGATTATATGTCCATGTACACGAAAAAGCGTCCCGATGACGATTGCTACGTCGTTCTGGTGACCGATGGGGGCGCAAATATATGCTTGGATCCTGATGACAAGACCACCGATCCCATAGAGGAGGCATTGGGCATCGCCCGCAGGATGAACATCCCCGGCGTGAAGTGGATCGTCATCGATTCGGAGAAAAGGTATGACACCGTCCATCATGCCAAAGAGTTCGCCGACGCTCTCAGAGCCACGTACTATACCTTGGACGATCTCAAAGTCGTCACACACGAAGAGATCAATCTGGTCCGCACTGCCAAGCAGCGCATCCAAAAATGAGGGGCGGGGGATTTTCCCCTCCCCGATTATTTTCCGCTTTCGTCGCCGATGTATTCCACGGGGGTGAGTTTGAGGCCCACAACCCCGCCGATGATGAGCGCCAAGCATATCCCCATGCCTAAGCTGAAGGGTGTGTCCTCCAAGCCCAAGACATACGATACGATGACCGTGAATAGCACTCCGATGCCTATCCATACGGCATAGGCCGTCGTGAACGGCACGCCCAATCTCATGGGGTATTCCAGACAGATCATGCTCAGGAAAAGGAATATTATGGTTATGGCGTCCCACATGATGTTGGTGAAATTGTCGGTGTATGCGAGCCCGATGGACCATCCCAGCTGAAGGAATCCCCCCAATATGATGAGTATCCATGCGAGCGCAGTTTTGTTTTTCATCTCCATTCAATTCACCCCGAAATCAGTCTTACACCTATTATCCCGACCACGATCATGCAGATGAACAGCATCTTCCTGGCGGTGAGCTTCTCTTTGTAGAGAGCCCTTCCTATGATCACGATTCCTGCGGCTCCGATACCCGCCAGGATGGAGTAAGAGACTCCCGGCCCGATGTTCTCTGGGTTAGAGGGTATCGAGAGAAGGTATAAGCACAGCAGCACCAGAACGACGGCGGCGATGCCCCACCCTATCTTTTTGAAATTCTCGGATTTGTCCAGGCAGGTGACCCATATCGGCTCGATGATACTGGCCACCAGAAGGATGATCCAAGCCCAAATCATTTCCATAATTCTAATTTGACGGGATACGATATAATTGTTGCTGATTATGGTTGTTCAATAATTAAAAATGCATATGAATTAATGATTTTTATTGTCAAATCAATGTACTGCCTTTTTATCGCCCGCCCGAATGACAAAGCGAACCTGTGCGCAAATACCGGGAGATAAAACTCAATCTTGAAGAAGGGGGGATGAACCCCCCAGTTTTCATATTTCTTTGAAAATTTTGTACGCTTTCCAGAGACCGAAAGCACAGAGAGCTATGATGAATATCGAGCTCACTATGGCGGATGCATCGCCTCCAAGTATGCTTTCGGAGAATGTGTCTACGTATTGCTCCCAGTTGCCCATTCTTTCACCTCACTTTGATACTCTGTGGACGATTTCCTGGAACATGTCCTTCCCCAAACCCGTGATTTTGTAGCGGTGGATGAGGTGGTCCTTCCAGAATGTGCCTTCCGTGTCGATCTTTGTTTCTTCTTCGGAAAGGAATCCTGCCGAGACAAGCTCGATGATATCGTATGTCACGACTCCTCTGCCATAGTCCCCTGCCATGTTGTATTCCTTCTGGATTACGGGGACGATGTCCTGAAGCCACCATTCCTTATCATTGAACAGTTCCAGGATGCGGAATTTGATGGGTTCTCCTTCCATCATATTCAATCACCCCTTTCTCTCAGCGAGACGAGACCTTCAGTGTCTTCCGATGCCAGCAGGAAGCTTCCGATAAGACATATGATGAGTCCTGCGATGGTAGATCCGACGATGATTGCCATCGTCTCATCGGTGTATCCGAGCGCGCTCTGAGGCCCGCAGAAGAGGCAAAGGAACAAGACCGCGCAAGCGGCGTAAAGGCTTCCGACAGCCTGTCCGCGAGCAACTCCCAGCAGCGGGAACGACTTGTACCAGGTGACATAGCACCAAGCGAAAGACAGTCCGAGCAGGATGAAGATGAAGAAGGTAGCGGGGTCAAGGAATTCGCCGACGGTGCTGAATATGGGGACACCGCAGACAGCCAGCACGCACATGACAATGGCCCAGAATATGGCTTCGAAGACGAATCTCAGGTGGAGACCGACATCGGGCTCGCAGAAGTCAAGCGCCTTTCCTGCGCAGACTCCTTCGAATCCCCATCCGACTGCGGCCATGACTCCGCCGATGAGTCCGATGGTGGGGTTGGTGCCTTCGCCGCCGGTGACTCCTCCGGTAGCGATGGATCCGGCGTACAGCGTGATTCCTCCGATGAGAAGGACAATGATTGCGAGGTATCCTCTCTTGGAGACTTTCTGCTTGAGATACAGAACAGACATGATGGTTCCGATGATCGGATACAAAAGTCCGGCGATGGCGGCGAACCCGGAGCTGAGGTTGAAAGCCGCGAGGTAAGTTCCAGAAACTGCGCAGGCTCCGCAGATACCTGCCATCATGAAGTATTTGCTGGCTCCTCTGACCTCAACCAGTTCCCTCTTGAATTCGGGGAGTTTTTTGAGGCCGCCATTCCAGATGAATAGCACGAGCGCACAGAAGATCGCATTGAAACCTGTGATGAATATGCACGCAGCGATAGTCTGCATGTCCCCGCTCAGGGAAGTTTCTGCGAGGTTATCCTGCAATTCCAGAAGTATGTCTAGGTTCCATGCGGAATTCCCGGGAACATACCATATTCCCCAATAAAGGGCACACAGGATACCCATCAGAAGTCCGATGCGGACTTTCTTCTTATGGTCCAGCTGCTTTTTTTCATTAACATCCATTTTATTTCCTCCAGTTGTAGCCTGGTTGTAAAGATGATAAGTTTAAAAGATGTTGGAAGAATATATAAAATTATGTTTTCCTCAAAAAGAGTTAAATAATATCATCCAGTATTTATTATATTGATTAATCAATAAATTTTTTTAATATATAAAGTATCTTTATGTTGATTACTCAATAAATAAAAGCGTGGCCAGTAATATATTAATGTATTGCTAATGATAAACAACAATTCGGTATGAATCGCTGCAATAGGCTTGTGGTCGCTTATCCGCGATATGCGCGGCCATAATAATGTCGGAAAGGGTTTGCGGGGCATTAAGCCCCATCATTGAACGATCTGGAATTCTCTGAGTGAGAGATGGCTTCCATCGCACGCATGCTCGCAGCGTCTGCAAGCGGTGCCCGCACATCTGTCCGATTTTACGTAAGCGTGGACGCCGTCGCTTTCCCTTACGATGGAGATGGCTTTCTCCGGGCATGCCTTCATGCATTTCTTGCATTCGATGCATCCATCTACCTTGCCTGTGAGGACGGTCTTCGATTCCTCCAGTATTATGACCCCTCTCTTCTCGACGTCAGGGAGATCGGTCTTCGCGAGCCTTTCGACCTTTACGTCTTTGGCGGGCTCGGTCAGAGGCTTATACCCATAGATTTCTAGCATCGGGTTGTACTGGTCGGCAGGCATGCCGGTGCACCAGAGGGAGTATTCTATCGAATAGATGTTCTTGAAATTGTCCGAAGTTGCGAACATCACATGGGTGGCTCTGAGCTCCTTGGCGAATTCGCGGAGTCTGAGCAGATCGACCTGGCCTAGCGCGACCTTCCTGGCCATCTCGATGGAAGTGTTCCCGAACTGTATGAGGTGCGTCGCGCCCGGGCAGACCATCCCTATTCCCAACGCTTTGATCGCATCTACATACAATCCTGAGGCGCCGGACATATATGCTTTCTTGACGTCTCCGGTCCAAAGGCCAGCTTCGAGAAGGAGCGTCAGGAAACCGGCGCGGAGGGCGCCTATAGCTTTTCCAGCCTCCTCGACGTCATGGGAGCTGATGCAT
Organism: Candidatus Methanomethylophilaceae archaeon; assembly: GCA_017524805.1. NCBI lineage: Archaea > Methanobacteriati > Thermoplasmatota > Thermoplasmata > Methanomassiliicoccales > Methanomethylophilaceae > Candidatus Methanomethylophilaceae archaeon. Next base: position 19,348 of record JAFXUX010000025.1, on the reverse strand, counting down.
ACTCCATCCTGAAGATGTATTTTCTCATCCGGAGTCAGGATCTGGGGTGTATTGATGAGGCCTCCGTACATACCGCAGTACAAAGCGGCGACGACGCCGGTTCCTGTGACTCCAATCGCCCTTTGGTCTCTGGTGATCACCGATTTTCCGGTGGTCGGATCGACCACGTCGGCGATGACATCCCTGATGGCATCGTTGAGGACCGTGCACTCCCAGCCGCCTTCGACCGCATCCACATCAGAGATCGCTCCAGGGGCGGCAAGCATCCCGCGCTCTATCTCCTGCCCTTCCAGAGCAGGCCCGGCGGCAGCGGATCCGGTGTAGATTTTTCCGTCGACGATGAGGGCCATCTCGGCGTTGGTTCCGTAGTCGACCACGATGACAGGCTCTTTCTCTTCGAGGATGTTGGTCATCTTCAGCATCGCAATCGCGTCCGCGCCTATTTCGTGGGTGACAGCGGGCGGTATTATGACTTCCGCGTTGGGGAGGCCGATGAGACCGAGCTCTTCGGCTTTCCTTATTGTCCCATTCCTTTCCGGAGGAATCACGCCCATATTCTTCAGCGCATTTTTGCCTGCGTATGCCAGATCCCTTATCTCGATGTTCTCGAACAGCGACATCTGGAATGTGTTCCCGCAGACCCCTATCCTTTTGACTTGGGTGAGATCGATTCCTAACGATGCGAAGAGGTTGTTGGCGGCATTTACGATCAGGCCGTGGGCGATGTCTTCGCCCGATTGGATCGCAAAATTCACGTGGTCGATAACATTCATCCCAGGTATGGGATGGCGTTGGGTGATAGCGGTTCCCAGAGTTTCGCCCGTATCCAAATCCAAGGCCTGGCACCTCATTCCGCTAGTTCCGATGTCCAGTGCGATTCCGTAGTTGGCCATTTTATCAGTCCAAACTTCTCGTTGAGAATATTATTAAAGGTATTGTTCCGCGATATTTAACGATGACTTGCAATGATAAATGGCGTCGGCATCCAAAAACAATCGAATATAACTCGAAAAAAATGTTGAAGCCATCTTTTGAGCGTCTCTATGGCATCTCCCCGCCGTCGATTCGATCTGTTCGGAGTCTGCGCTCCGTTCCAGCCGCCAAAATCCCGTACTTAACGAATGGTCGGCCGCATCGCATTCGTTGCAAACTGATCTGATGGGAATCAGATCGGCTATTATCGGGTGAAAAAGAAAGGCGAGGGGTTAGCCCCCTCTGTTTCGATTGAGGTTTAGGTTCACTCTTTCTCGAATGCAGCGCTGAACTTAGCGGCGGCATCGGAGGCGTTCTCGGTGTAGAGGTCGGCTCCGATTTCGTCGGCCCACTGCTGGGTGACAGGTGCTCCGCCGACGTTGGTCAGGAGGGAGTCCCTGACGCCGGCTGCCTTGAGCTTCTCTTCCAGGGTCTTCTGGTGGACCATGGTAGAGGTCATGAGGGCAGAGGTACCGACAGCGACAGGCTGGTACTTCTTGCAGGCTTCGACGATCTGATCGAGGGGAACGTCCCTTCCGATGTTCTCGACTTTGAATCCTGCGACTTTCAGCATGATGGCCACGATGTCTTTTCCGATGGAGTGGATGTCTCCCTCTATGGAGCAGATAACGACGGTTCCGAGCCCAGAGGAGACCTCTCCTCCGCGCTTCTCGAGCTCGGGGTTGAGGACGTCCATAGCTGCGTTCATGGCGGCCGCGGCGGCCATAACGTGGGGCAGGTAAACTTTCTTCTGCTCGAAGAGGGCTCCGACCTCGGTCATTCCGAGGGAGAATCCCTTCTCGATGAGCTCGACGATGTCGAAATCCTCGGCGATAGCCTGTTTGGCGACCTCGACGGCCTTCTTGTTGTTGTAAGTCATTACTGCTGCTTTTGCGTCGTCGCAAAGTGACATGTTTGTTTCCTCCTTCAAATTAAGTCGTTTATTAAATCAGAATTTCATTGAGTCGTCTGCTTCCTTGACGATAGCCCTGATCTTCGCGTCGATTTCAGGGTCGATCTTGGGGACGATGTGGTTCTTCATGACGTCCAGAACAACTTCGTGGGCGACTTCCACGCAGGATTTGGATCCCTGGGACTTCCAGTCACCGAGCATGTCTCTGTTGAAGACGAGGGGGTTGGAAGGCATCTCCATGTTCTCCATGGTGGTGGGGTGTCCGATGAAGTCGTTTCCGACTCCGACTTCCTTGATGACGTCGACGGCAAGGGTCTCATCGGTGACGGGGATTCCCTCGAGGGCTCTCCTCTCCATGTTGATGATGTCGTTGTCTATGACGAGCTGCTCAAGGGAGAAAGTCTGTCCGAGCTCGAGCATTCCGCTTCCGTAGATGGAGTTGGCACCGGCCATGTGGGGCAGGAACGAGGTGATGGTCTTCTCGTGGGCGGCCTGAGAGTCGGGGACTTTGGCGTCGGTCTAGTTTCCGGCGACGAACACGGGCAGTCCGTAGTACTGTCCGAGTTTGGCCACACCAGCGGAGATCATTCCGAGTTCGGGGGCTCCGACGGGGGCGGTTCCATGCATGAGGTCGAAACAGGTGGTGGAAGATCCGTAGAAGACGGCCGCACCGGGTTTCGCCAGCTCAGCGAGGATGATACCGGAAAGAATCTCGGCGTTGTGGGTGACGAGGGTTCCCGCAAGGTGGATGGACGAAGACGCTCCGGCCATGGCCATGGACAGGACGTTCACGGGGATTCCGTATCTGGCACCCTGGATGATGACCTGGCATGCGTTGTAGCTGAGCTCTAGAGGGGAGGTGGGGCACACGAGCATGGACATGAGAGGCCTGTCGCGGGCTTTCTTCTCGTCTCCTCCGTAATACGCTTTGAGGATCTCCCAGTAGTATTTGACGTGGTCGGCCACGGGATCGATGTGATGGAAGTGCTTCACGGTGTTGGCGATCGAGGTGTACAGCTCGTGGACGTCTTCGGCTCCGACTCCTGCCCAGTCCCTTGCGGAAACTGAGAGGGAGAAGTAGCTGATTCCCTCTGCCCAGTCGCACAGGATGGCGGTCTTGGCGAGGTCCGCGTCGTTGGAGTCGCGGGTCTCGTATTTGTTGTCGCCGAGATAGTCGCACATCTGGATTCCGGTTCCGAAGTTGGTGAAGTGGACGCGTCCTTTCCAGGTCTGCTCGACGGTGTGCTCGTCGTCTCTTCCGTAGAGGTAGAAGGTCTTGGGAGCGCTGGCGAGAGCCCTGTTGAGCAGGAAGTCGGGGATCCTGACCATGTTGGTCTGGTAGTCCACGATGCAACCGTTGTCCTCGAAGATGTGCCTGGCTTCGTCGTCGGAAACCTGGACTCCGTAGTTCCAGAGAACGTCCCTGGTGGCTTTGTCGATGGACTCAAGGTCGTCCTGAGTGAACATGGTGAGTTTCAATCCGGCCGCTTTGATTTTTCCAGGGTACTGAACTGCTTTCATTTTTGTTCCTCCTAGTCTTGGCCCAAATAGATTGAGGGCCATAATCGGTTTGGATGAGTAATCTGTTTGTTTAAACAAATACTTTTGTTTGTTATTGTCCAATGCATCCGATTGAGGGGACGAATCCCCTCGTTCGGAGTTCATCTTTTGAGCTTTTCGCGGAATTTCTCGCAGCTGTTGATCTTGATGTCGAGAAGGCTCTCGATGTTCATCTTAGCGGCGATTCCACGGGGGGCTCCGGGTATTCCAGTGACGCTTCCGAGCTTGAGCTCTTCGCGGAGGTCTCTCATGATGCATTCGTCTCCGAGATCCATCGGAGTGACGCCGAGCTTCTTGGCGACATACTCTTTGCAATCATCGAGTTTCATGCTCTTGGTGTACATCATCCTGGCGACGAGGTCACCGGCGGACCTGATCCCTCCCATTCCGGAAGCGACGAGGTGGGGGATATCCATACCCATGGGGTCTCCGACTCCGACCTAAACTCCATCGACTTTGGCGATCTCGACCATTGCTTTGTTGCATCTGGCAACGGCATCGAGCGGAGGGGTCTCAAACATGGGGATTCCTCCGACACCCATTCCCATGTCCACGTGGACGGGTATGGGGGAGTCTTCGACGGCTTTCTTGATGAAGGTGACGGCCCTTCCGAGGTTCCAAGCGAGGGATCTGGAGGTGTTGGTGTTGCACACAGCTCCGAAGACGTTGGCTCCGGCTTTGGCGATCAGTTTTGCCTGCTGGTGGGGGTACATTCCTGCGGCAATCTGGCCATCGAACTCCATCATTCCGTGGATTCCCATGACAGACTCTCCAGCGGCACCGACGTTGATGTAGGCCTCGGGGCATTTCTCCCTGAGGATCTTGACTCCGTTCAGAGTTCCGCAGAAGTCTGCGTCACCGGCGGAACCGGTGGTGTCGAAGTTGAATCCATCGGAACCAGCGGCCTGAAGCCTGGTGGTGACGAATTCGATGTCTCTGGCGAGGTGCTCCGCAGCGGCTTCGGAGGAAGCCATGGACTCTTCGATCTTGAATTCCCTCATGAGGTCGGCGGGGTTTCCGTAAGGTCCATCGGGAGCGTAGTAAAGTCCCATGTTGGGCATCGCACCGTAGAAGTAGGGGGCGATGATTTCCTGCTGGATCTCTTCCATGGTCTGCATTTCCATGGAAATCACAGGTTTTACAGGTTTGATTGAGTAGTCGGAGTGGGCCAGTTCGAAGGTATCTGCTCCGAGTGCCCTCTCGTGCAGGAGAGCAGCTTCCAGCCTTCCCATGTCGACGCCGTTTCCGGAGTTCCCATTGTCTCCAGTGAAGTCAAGCTGACCGATATCGTAGGTCATGACGACTTCGTGTCCAGGTTCTACTCCAACGACCCTGCACTGATCCATGATGATCTCGCACATGTGCTCCATGTCGTTGGCATCCAGCGCAGGGATACTTGCCATATCGGCTGCGTCAGCGGACCCGGCTTGGATGTCAGTCATGATTTGCTCTTTGGTCATGGTGACCCTGCGGCCGTCTCCCATTCTTGTGTAGTACTCAGTCATATCGTTTCCTTCTTTTTTCGGGAAAAGATTTCAGGCTCCGAGGACTTCTTGAGCTTTCCTCGTAGTCTCAGATGCAGATTCTCCGTAGATGTCCGCTCCGATTTTGTCGCAGAATCCCTGTGTGATGGGGGCTCCTCCGACCATGACGGTGACTTTGTCACGGATTCCCTCGTTGGTGAGGTTGTCGATGACGGTCTTCATCTGGACCATGGTGGTGGTCATGAGAGCAGACATTCCGCAGAATGTGCATCCTGCTTTGCATTCCTCAACGAATTTCCCGAGGGGAACGTCTCTTCCAAGATCGTGCACATCGAATCCGGCGCACTGAAGCATAGTGGAGCAGATCGATTTGCCGATGTCGTGAACATCCCCTTCAACAGTTCCCATGACAGCAGACGCTTTGATGTCGCTTCCGCCAGAGCCTGCAGAGAGTTCGTCGTTGAGAGTCTCCATTGCCTTCTTCATTCCTGCGGCGGCGGACAGAACGTGCGGGAGGAAGAGCTTTCCTCTTTCGAAGAGAACTCCAACCTCGGACATGGTTCCTCCGAGGGTGTTGATGATCTCTGTCGCGGGCATGCCTGCGGCGTGGGCCTCATCAACAGCTTTAGCAATGTCGGGCACTTTGCACGAAACAAGTGCATCGTGCAGTTTCTGAGTCTCATTTTCGAATGCCATTTTATTCCTCCTTCAGATACGCGATGCGTACCAGCGACCTGCTTTGTTTTCACAATGCTGAGTCGTCAATTAATGGAACAACGATTCGATATATAATAATCACGCTATGTCTTTATCCGCCATATAATTAATCTGTAATATTATAACCAATATATCCAAGTAGAGACCAGTTTAAATACAATGCTCATCGCAAAATTGTAATTGTTTATTATTTAGTATTAATTAAAATAAATTTATCATTAATTTTAGAATTAATACGATTTTTATTATTAAAACAAATATATTATTTCAACACTATTTCAATCATAAAAAATCATTCAAATGGGGCATTATCCTTGTTTCAAAGAGGTTTTATTCTGTTTTTTATTGTTTAGGCTAACTAAAAACAGCCATGTTGGCTGGATATATCGATTCATCCATCATAATACTCCGAGGAAAATTAGATGCTGGGTGGCGCACTCCTTACATGGGATATAAAGGTGCGCTTGTTCAGTTTTCAATTGTTACTATATAGTTATCGAATCGCATTAATATTGATTAGTCATTACATCTATTATGAGTGGCGGAGAGGACATCTACTGGAATTCTTTTCTTCCAGCATTCTTCGATAGAATGAGCGTCCAGATGCGCAAGAATATGACTGAGTTCGTCAAAGATCACGGACTGACAAGTGCGCATGCGATTTATCTCATCGCCCTCAGGCTGCAGGATGGTCAGACTCTCGTCAGCCTCTCGCGTTTCTTGGATCTTGATACTGCCAACACCAACAGAGTCATCAAAGTTCTGAGAGAGAAGAATCTGATATACGACGACCGCAAAACGGAGAGCAGCAAGAAGTATTCTATTTATCTCACGGATGAAGGGAGAATGCTTGCCGATCGCGTCATGAATGGCGTTACAGACCTGAACAACAGATATTTTGAGAATATTCCGCGCGAAGATGTTCTTCATCTGCGCAATACCCTTATCCGCATCCTAAACAACATGGAGCTGGATATCAACAGCTATATGGGTTCCAAATATGAGGATCCGTTCTACACTCATCTGAGCATCGTTCCGCTCGATGACGATTACACCACGGAACCGAAGCGTTTGGACAACAGAAAAATCAAAAAATGATTCGGGATGAACCTGTGGCTTAATGGGCCGTGCCGCCATCCAATCTTGAATTCTTTAAATATGACAGAGTTCATGTCTGAACCATGGGCAAAGTAGTGGCGATAGTATCTAGCCCCAGAGCCAAAGGCAATTCGATGGCCATCGTCAACAGCGTCATAGATGGAGCGATGGGGCTGTCCACCAATATGATTGTTCTTCATAGCCTTCACACTATGCTCATTCATGGATGCAACGCTTGCATGGCATGCAAATCCAAGAACCATTGCGTGATCGAAGATGAGCTGACCGATGTCTTAGAAGACATAAAAGATGCGGATGCATTGGTCATTTCTGCGCCGGTTTATTTCGACGGCCCTTGTTCTCAGTACAAAATGTTCGAGGACAGGCTGTTTTCCTTCATGGCCCCCGATGGTTCCGTGAAGTTGCCGCCGGGGAAGAAGACCGTCATAGTCGTCACATGCGGCGGTCCCAAGGAATCGGGCCAGAAGGTCTGCGATCACATCGCGAACACATTCAGGATGCTTGGCGCGGAAATCGTCGGGACCATAGTCTTTTCGGATCAGGGCGGTTCCAGAGTCGCGTCCTCCTGCGATGATGTCATCGAGCAGGCTAAGGAATTGGGGAAAACGTTCAGGACGAATTATCGCGAATATGATCCCCATTACCACGGCGCAAAGCAGTGATCCATTAGGGGATGATTTTTGCCCCGATTGATTTCGGGGCAGTTTTTTTTTCAATCCTCGGCGCTTTTGGTCACCATATTCAGCCCTATCACTCCGGCGATGATCAGGAGCAAGAAGAAATATCCTGATATGCTTGGGAATTCGCCGAAAAGAATCATTCCTACGATGACTGAGCCTATAGCGCCTATTCCCACCCATACTGAGTAGGAAGGGCCGGTGGGCAAGCCCATGCTCATGCCTTTGTTCAGGAAAACGACGCTTATCGGAAGTATGAGAATGGTCACGACCGTCCAAAACAAATCCGAGAATCCGTCAGACAGATCCATCGTGGTCGCCCACAAGGTTTCGAAGACGCCTCCGATGAGGACCCAAAACCATGCTTTGCTCATGCGGCCACCCCGGATGATATATGGAGCCCGACGACGCCCACGAGAATCAGGAATACCAGCCCGATCTTAATGCGATCCACCTTTTCATGGTAGAGGAAATATCCGACTATCATCGTGAATACCGCTCCCATGCCGGTCCACATCGAATACGCTATCCCCAAGTCCATGTCTTTCATGGCCATTCCGACGCACATCGGACTCAGATACATGAACAGCCCCGTGAGGGCCAGCCAGAACCACCTGTAATTCTTGGCGGTGTCGTACTTCTTCATCATGACGACCCATACTGGCTCAAGAATCCCTCCGGCTATGACCCAAAGCAGCGATGCGCTGATCATGGCTGACGATTCATAAATCCGTATTTATCATTCTCTGATGTTTGGGGCCCTTATGTCTTAACAATTGAACGTGCTGCGAGACAGAAAAAAAAGGGATGCCGGGCGGGAACCCGGCTTTCAGAGGTTTTTCTTCAGGGTGAACGCGGCGCTGTTGACAGCCATGACCGCAGTCCCAATTTCGAGAGGGTCATGGATTATCGCTTTGGCTTTCCGCATTCCTTCGGCATCGAAATTGTGCGGGACTCCGGGCGTGGAAATCACGGAGCCTTCGGCCATGATTTTTCCCGGGAAGGATGCCGGAGCGGCGTTCAGTATGTATTTGTGGGACGAAATCGCGGATTCCACGTCCCTGAGGGCGGTGACGCCATACAGGGATTCAAGCCTCTCAGCCTTCTCGAACAGGATGTCGGTGACTGAAACGTTGGCGCCCATGGCTTTCAGGATCTGCACCGCTTCGGTTCCGACGAATCCTGCGCCGATCACGAGGACATCCTTCCCATTCAGATCTCCTCCGGCAGCGTTCTTCAGGCATACCGAATATCCCATCGCGGTGCCCCAGGAATTTTTGGTCTGCTTCCCTTCGCGGACATTGTATGCGATGAACATCGTGTCGTCGGCCATCATTATGAGGTCGGCGCCATCTCTTATGGCCTCCGAGAAACCTTGGACGTCGGTCCCATCGGTCACATGAGACGCCATCCCGAGCCTTCTGACTATGGCATCGACGGATTTGGCGAAGCCTCCTATGACACCGAGCCCGGATGTTATGGGAACCACTGCGACATCGAATCCGGAGAGATCCACGTCTCCTTCGAGGCCGGCAGCCTGGATGGCCATCTCTTTCACGGTAGTGCCGCACATCCTGATGAGCTTGGAATCCAAATCGATCTTGTCGTCCGGAACGCCGGCGATCATGTCGGGGGTGAGCCTGGTCATCAGATCACCTCCGGGGTCCCGTCCAGGAATCCGGAGCATCCGCACGCGTCGATTATTTTCTCTATGCATGACGCGGCTTTTCCGTCCGCTTCCGCTTCGGTCCGGCCCTTGGATATCAGAGTGGCTCTCCATTCTTTTTTCCCAGGCTCATAATCGGTTATGGAGTTGTCGCATCCGAATAGCCCGGGAGCGAACCTTGGCCGGCAGACGTGGCCGAATTCTTTCTCTCCGCTGGATCTGAGCACACCGTCCTTGAAGACGACGTGGCGATACACCGAGCATCCTTCTTTCGGCTGCTTTCCGGTGGGTTTCCCTATGGCGGTGGCGCAGAGCTCCTCTAGGAGATTGATTCCGGTGGCCGCTTCGATGGCCGCGGGCGTCTGGCTCGGGATTCTCGCGTCGATCTCCAATACGCGCAGGCCCTTGGGGGTGTCTATGGCTTCCACGTCCATGAGCGCGCTGAGCCCCATGGCTTCGGCCACTCTCCTGCCGATGCCGGCGAACTCCCTGTCCTCTTCCGGGGAAAGTATGTTAGGGTTGCATCTGACCATCTTGCAATCGTAGTTGGAGTCTAGGCAGACCTCGGTTGTGACGTACGATCTGGCCGATTGGCCGTTGCCTATGACTTCGATGGAGACGCTTTTTCCGTGCACGAATTCCTGCATCACGGGCTCGTCTCCGATGCTCTTTATGAAATCGAGCCCTTTCCTGACGTCCTCGTCGTTCCAGGCTACGGCAACCCCGATGCTTCCGCTTTGGCTCGACGGCTTCACGATCGCAGGGAATCCGCATTCCGGCCATGGCTTGGGAAGCGGGACGCCAACCGACGCCATGATCTCGTTGGAGCGGTTCTTAGAGCTCGATATCTCATAGGACTTGAGGTCGAAAAGGAGCGGAACTTCGGTTACCATCGAGTCCAGGCATCTGAGGAGTTCGATCTCCTCGCATGCAGGGATGATCGCATCGCATCCTTCGAACACCTTTCTGGCGCCTTCGGGGTCTTTCGTGGGATCCAAATGGATGGGTTCGTCGCAGATCGACATCGCCGGGGCGTTCTCCTTCCTGTCGAGGACTGCCGTCTCAAATCCGGCCGCTTTTGAGAGCAGGACCGCCTCCATCCCCTGGAGGGCGCCGCCGACTATGGCGATGCGGGTCATCTCGAAGCCATCCTTGCCCTGCGGGAATCCAGGTAGGCTCTGTACTCGGTGCTTGTGGCATGCCTGTGGCCCATCTCTTCGAGAAGCTCGAATACATGTTCTACGGATCTGTTCCCGTTCTCGATGTCCAGTTCGTGCTGCGCCACTCCCGCCAGATTCTTGCTCGGAGGGACAATGGATGTGACCACATTGGCGCCCGCATTTATCCTGGTCTTGAGGCCTGAGATGCCCTCGACGTCAAGGCTGCAGGGGATGAGTTTGTCGTGGTTCATCAGCCTCATGACGGCTATCGCCTTCAGCTCTTCCGTCGGGCCGTAAGGCTCATTGTTTTCCATGGGGGTGCCCAGCTGCGGGACGAAAGTCATCGCCCTGACCTGGTCGCATCCGAGGGTGCTCATGGTGAGGATCGTGTTGGCGCGGTCTTTGACGCTCTCTCCGAGCCCGATCATCATCCCGTCTTCGGTGAGGAGCCCGGCCTTTCTGGCCCAGATCTTCTGGTTGCGGCGGTCTTCGTAGCTTTGGTTGAGCCTGAGGGATTCGAAGAGCTTTCTGTTGTACGTCTCCTGGTAGCATGCGTACCAATCCGCGCCCGCCTCCCTGACCAAGGGGAACATGCGCTCAGGAAGCGCCCCTGGCGAGGCCATGATATTGATCCCGACGTCTTCGTGGACGGCGTGGATGATGTCCAGCAGACGCTCGCAACCGTTGGCGTACATCTCCGGGTCCTCGCCCATGGTGAGATCGGCCAGATTGATGCCAGCGTCTTGGAGGGATCCCGCGAGTTCGACGATCTCTTCCTTGGACTTTCTGTATCTCTCCTGGATCTTGTTGGTCGTCCTGTAGTAGCAGAATGCGCAGTTGTTTTTGCAGTAGGTCGAGAAATAGACGAATCCGTAGGTGTAAATTTTCTTTCCGAAAGTTCTGTCGCGGACCCTTTTCGCGGCGTCGAAAAGTTCCCTCAATTCGTTGTCCTTGGTTATTGACATCAGCTCGAAGATGTCGCGGGATCCGAGAGGGTATCCCTTCTCCGCATTCGCTAAAATATCAGATATCATGTCTATTCCTCAGTCCATCTTGTAGCCGTTGACGTAAGTGGTGCTCTTCCCGGTCTTCCTCACGTTGCTTTTTCCATTTTTGAGCATGAGCAGGCGCTCAAGTCCGAAGCCGACCCCGGCCCAAGGCTCGTGGATATCGTGCGCCGGATCAAGTTTGTGGGGCCCGATGGCACCCGACGCGACTTCGGTCCCGTTTATCTCCACGTCGAGGGTCTCCACATAAACGTCGGATTCTTCGCGGGTCGTTTCGTATTCCAATCCGACGGCATCCATGATGTCGCCGATATAAGTCTTGAGATGCTCCATGGCATCCCCGTCCGGACCCAATTCCACGAGGTTGAGCATCGTGAACTCCTCCAGATGGGTGGAGCTCTTGGATTCCTTCCTGAAGCATGAGCCGATCTCGAATATCTTCACCGGACCGTCGGTGTGGTCTCTCAGCTTTCTCATGACGGCGTACAGGTTCATGGCGTGCATAGGCCTCAGCGCCCTCTTGTCGTCGATGAAGAAGACCTGCTTGTAGAGGGGATGGTCCGCGGTGATGGTCATCTTGGCCAAAGCGGCTTTGGATACGAATATGGGGGTGTGGACTTCGATGAAACCTCTGGCTTTGAGCTTGGATCTTATGGCGTTCGCCAGATCGGTGAGATTGTTGGAAGGGTTTGAGATGACGCCCTTCAAGCCCTTGTCGTTCGCGGATTTCAGAGCAGACATCTTGGCTGAGAATGCTTTGTCCCTGGCGGCGGCGTCTTCGAACTCCGCGTCGGCCCAGTTTTCGTCTCCGTATTCCATCAAATGCTGTATCTGAGGATCCGTGAATTTGATGCCCATAATATCGACCATGACAGATGGCGAAAGGCCGGGGGGTCGAACCCCGCTTACAGGTTTTAGAGACCCGTTTGCTCGCCGGAGCGCCCTCCGTTGCGGTCTAAGAAGTTTAACAAATATTTAAGCATTGCGTAAATATAGCGCTTTCTTTAAATAGTTTTTGTGAGAGCAGTTGTACTAGGCGGAACAGTCATAGCGCAAGCTGGCAGCAACGGCCGCAGCTGGGGCAGATACTTCTGTTCGTCTATGCCTACATAGTGCAGTCATCGATTATTCTGTATTTAACGGCATCGAACGATGGGTCAGCTTCGAATCCAACTCCATCGAAATTGAGGTATATGGAATCCAAGATGCTTATTTGTGTCTATCATAGCTGTCATCTCAAGCCCCAGGAAAGGGGGATTCGGCGAGAGATTGTTCATGAGAGCGGTCGAAGGCGCCCGCGAATCCGGGAAAGAGGTGGAAATTTTCCGTCTCAACGATCTGAACATCAGGCAATGCCAGAATTGCGAGTCATGCAGGGGAAACGACGGCCATTGCGTTATGAAGGATGATATATCCCCTATCTTGGAGAGAATACGCCAATCAGATGGCCTGATAGTATCAGGGCAGATACGCTTCGCCAGGATCGATGGCGCTCTGAAGACTTTCGCAGATCGTTTCTATTCGTTCATGACCGACAGATCCACCGTTTTGGATGGCGGAAAAAAGCTCATCACCATCTTGACGGCAGGCGCCGATGAGACCAATGTCGAGAAGGAATCCGCCGAGTTCGAGAGGATGATGAATCAGTATTTCCTTTTCGAGCCCGTGGGCAGGATAACCTATCTCAGCTATCTCATGCCCGCGGATTCCGATTTCATCGATGAATCGCCTCTGATGGAAGCTTATGAAGCCGGGAAAAAGATGCGATCGTGACGGTGTCTATGAGGCCTATCTGGAGGCGCTCAGAGCTCAGTCACGGTCTCTTCCAGCGGTTTCCTGTCATTGTGCCGCGGGGAAGGTTTCGAATTCTCTGAAGGATAGCCTACGGGAAGGAGATTCATGACTTCTAGGTTGTCCGGGATGCCCAAGGCTTCTTTGATCTCCTTGGGGTCGAACCAACCGACCCAGCATGTGCCGAGCCCGAGCTCCGTGGCCTGCAGCATCATGTGATCAGTCACGATGGCCGCATCGGTCTCCCCGAAATTGCGTTCGGAGAATGGGCTCACAAAAGAGGCGGAGGGATCGGAGCAGATGATGATGACGACGGGAGCGCCGAAAGTCATGCTGCATACCGAGCGGAGCTTTCCGAGCATGCGCTCGCTTCTGACGGCATAGATACGTTGGGGTTGGGCGTTCTTCGCGGTGGGAGCCAGACGTCCGGCCTGAAGGATGGCTCTGAGTTTCTCATCTTCCACGGGTTTATCGCTGTATTCTCTTACAGAATATCTTTTCGCAATCAAATCGGCGAACATGAAAAGAGAAAGCGTTTGCGAGTATATCAAATCGGAAGAAATAAGCGGCTTTCGCCTAGGAAGCGAAAGCCTGAAGGAGGAAGAGTGCGCCCGGATGTCCGGACGCTATTAAAAATCAGTTTTTGCAGATCCTTATTCCAGAGCAGTTGGATCTGCTGAGGTCAAGCCCAAGTCCCTCAAGGGTTGCGGCGGCTTTGTCGTAGACCTCAAGGTACTCCTTGGTGGGCCTTACGGTGGTGACGTCGTAGCACTCCTGGAAGGTCTTTCCGGCTGGGGCATCGGTGTAGTGGGCTTCGTAGAGCGGAACAAGCTTGCTGAGGATTTCGTTGACCTCAGAGACTTTCATTCCGGCTGCGGCTGCTGCGGCGTTACCCATCATCCTGGCTTCCATTCCGGTGGTCTTGTCTTGGACGACACCTTTTGCTGCTGCAGATCCGGAGAGGAGCTCTCTTCCGGAGGCGGTGTCGTTGATGGCCTGGGCGGCAGTCTCGAGGAGACACATCTCCGTGCAGGGTCCTGCTATCGGGTAGTATTGGTTGGCAAGCAGGAGGTCTGTGTTGGCGTCGACAGCGGCGCATGCCCATCCTGCGACCTGCAAGGTCTCTTTGGCCATGGTCGTTCCCCACCTGATGTGGATAGGGCCGTCCAGGTGGAAGTTCCCGGAGAACAGCGCGAAAGATGCGAGCGTGGTTGCGACATCGCAGATCGCGGTCTCTTCGACTCCGCCGGTATATCCGCCGAAGATAGGCATCTGCTCGACCATGATGGTGTCTCCGGAGACGGTCCATCCTGCGAGCATGTTAAGCCCGGTCATATCCATTTTGAGCTCATTCAGCTGGGAGCATTCGTGGGCATCGGTGATCCTGTGCCCTGCGGAAGGACAGTCCGCGACCAGCCTAGCGGCCTCGGACAGAGGCGTCTCAGGTCCCTAGACGCCGAGTCCAGGTCTCTGAGCTCTGGTCCTTGCCTCTTTGGTGGCTCTCAGTTCTTGCATGGTCGCACGGATTTCCCAAGGGGTCTTGCTCTTGGCGGGTTTTCCTTCGACGGTAGTCATGACGCCGTTGACCAAGTCATCTACGATACCCTCCTGGGCGTAGGACTGCATGATCTTCACGAAGTAGTCCTCGGACAGAGGGGATCCGGTAGGTCCTCCCTGAATGATCGGTTTGACAGGTGAGTTTCCGCGCCTGGGGTAGAACCTGGCGATGTCCCTTCCCTCACCGAGTATGAGCTTCTTGGGAGCCCTCTTGATGCCTTCGAAGACCTCTTCTTCCGTCACTTTCATGACGCGGCCGAGATCCTGACAGTAGTAACCAGTCTCGACGAGCATCTCCAGTCCTGCCTGGAACAGAGCGTCTTTCTGGTCTTTGTCTTCGGGAATGAAGGTGTCGATTTTGATGTTGTACTTCTCTTTCAGAGCCGTAGCGTTTCCGGGAATGATCTTGTAATCCCAATCTGCTTCGGGGACCTTCTTTCCCTTGATGAATCTCTCGTAAACGTCGGTAACGGTGAGGAATCTTGTTGCTGCCATTTTTTCACACCTCGAATCAGTTTCCAGTAAGTCTGTCAACGAGCCCAATTATTTCATTCGCAGTTTCGGAATATCCGTCGGCACCTATCTGGTCGCACCATTCCTGGCTGCAGGGTGCTCCTCCGAATATTGCCTTGTAGGGGGCGTCCATTTCCTTGATGGTCTCAACGAGCTCTCTCTGAGCTTCGAGGGTGGTGGTCATGAGGGCAGATCCTCCGCAAACCTGAGCGTCGTTCTCCTCTGCGGCGTCCATGAAGTCCATAGCGGACACATCAGGTCCAAGGTCGATGACGTTGTAGCCCGCGCCTCTGAGCATAGCGCAGCAAACGTTCTTTCCGATTTCGTGGATGTCTCCCTCGACAGTTCCCATAACAACGGTTCCCTTGAGCGATCCGGATCCGGATTCCATGAGGGGCTTGAGGACGTTCAGTGCGGCCTCCATTGCCTTGGAAGCTGCGACGACCTGGGGGAGGTAGATCTCCGCCTTGTCGAACCTGATTCCGATGGTTTCCATTCCCTTTCCGAGTCCTTCTCCGATGATCTCTCCGACCGACATTCCAGCGTCGATCGCTTCTTGGGTTGCAGACTGGGCCAGCTTGAAGTCCCAGGTTTCTACCGACTTTCTAAGATTCGCAATAATTTCTTCATTAGCCATTTTTGTTTCCTCCCTATACGCAAATCACTTTGCGTTGAGTGCTTCCGAGTCTTTGACTCATCGGCGAACTATACATCACATCATCAGTATATATAAGTTTCTATAAAGGTCGATAGTTCGATCATATCATATTTAATCATACTCATTTTTGATTTTTCGTGTTATCTTATCATATTTAAAATAGTAGGTTAATCTCACCTATTATAGTATTGTTTTAAATAATATAAAGATTAGATTAGAATATTTTACATAATATATTATTTAGATAATAACTATTAAACAGTCATTAGAAATGGATATTTAATATTTTATCATTTTATTTTTATTTAATTTAGAATAATATTAATTTTATATAAATAACAGATATTTATTATTAAAATTAATAATTAAATATTGCATAAATGTCTTAGGGAATAAAGAATCCATATGATATATGATTATAGTGACGCATCAATATTTATCCCGAAATAACGAGATCTGAGCTATGAATGATGCAGGTTCTTTGCAGCTTGAAGACGGTCGAGTCTTATCATTTATTAGATGGATATTCTGGTAAAATATTATTAAAAATAGTTGAACAATAACATTAAATGAAGAATTATCGAATCGAACAAAGAAAGGATGGAGCGATCCTTGGGCTCTGAATCTTTTGCGGGCAACCCCTTTCAAAATCACTATTATTTAAAACTATGCATTTGAACATCCATCCGGAAACGGATGCCGGCGGCGCGCCCATTCCGGCAGATGATAGGAAAGGTGATGGGGCGGCCCAAAGCCACGGGCGGGCCGCATCACACCTTAGATGAATTCTTGCCCGGTGTCCGTCTCTACGGATCTTCCTTCCAAGAGGCCATCGAAATTTTTGTCGGGATAGGCGCGCAAGACGTTCAGCAGCGCGATGAAATCTCTGGAAAGGATTCTCGGGCTCACCGACTCAGAATTCGATCTGACGGACAGCATATACCTCTCCACCATTTCCGGTGTGATCTCAGATTCATATTCGTTCGCTATCTGATGCAGCTCCAGTATTCTCAGAAGCAGCGCCTCCTGTTCTTCGACGGTCAGCGGCTTTGTCCTCACCACCGGCCCCGAATTGATGTCCAGACCCTTTTCGAAGCGGCTCTCCTCCAGTCTGGTTCTCAGCGCCCCATAGCTATACAGCCCAGTGACCGGATTCTCGAGGAATTCGGGCGTTCCGCACATATATGCCGCCATATGGCGCGAATACCCCTGTGCGATATCGTTGTACATCGCCAATATCATTTCATAATTGGCGTTCCTGGCCGAATTCGCCGTTTTCAAGAGCACATCTGCCTGATCCATTATCAAAACCAGGCCTTTGAATCCGGCCATCACCGCGAATTCCGACCATAGGCGGATGAACATGTACCAGTTCTCATCTTTGACGCAGGATCCGATGTCAAGCTTGTCCTTGGATTCCTTGAGAGAATTGCATTCTCCGCCCAGCCAGCGGAGCTGATCCGTCACATCGCGATCCGCCCGGCTGCGTACATAATACTTTATTATTACTCTAAAGAAATCGGCGGAGAACGGCATCGATATTTTCTCTGTTTCCAAGCCGATCTGGGTTTCCACATCCCTTATCTGGAGATTTTGGACAGGCATCCCGGTCCTTTCCGAGGCTCTGGTTTCGACGCCGGACAGCCAGGTCTGAATCAGAGCTTCTATCGCCCCTCCGTCCATCATGCCTTTCATTGTCGCGCTGGATATCAGCTTGCGATAGAGCATGATCCCTTCGCCGTTGCTTCCCTTCAGTCTGCTGGACGGGGTCAGATCGGCGTTCATGACGATGAAGCCCATATCGGCCGAGTGGGTGCGTATCAGCTGGGACAAGAAGGTCTTCCCGGAGCCGTATTCCCCTATTATGAATCTGAATGCGCCGATGCCTTCCGCGGCGTCTTCAAGGTCTCTGTCAAAAGCGCATATTTCGTTGCGCCTTCCGACGGCAATCTGTTCGGCGCCTCTGGGCGGCACCACCCCGGATGAAAGGGCCTTGACGATCGTTGTCGCTGATTTTTTCCCTACTTTAGTTCCCATCCTTCACAACCTCCAGAATCTCGCCGATATAGTCCGGGTCCAATTCTCCCCCGTCTATTATCGGATCTCCCAGCAGCGATTCCGCCAGGGCGTTCAGCTCGGCTTCCGCGGCCATCCTCATTTGCCCGTGCTTTTTGAGCACAGCGCTGGGATCGGAGCCTTCCGCCAGCGATGCCAGGTATTCCTTCTGGAACGGGGACAGCTTTCCCGCGAAGCTGGCCCAACCCGTTTCTTCTTCCGTATCGTGCGTCAAATTTATATCATATGTGGGATTCGGCGCCTTTTCGGCCGGCTCCTCTTCAATGGAGCTCCACATTTTGGATACGAAATAGAGATCATCCAACGCCTTCCTTACGTTCTCCCTGATTATTCCAGCCGATTCTTGCGGTGCCGATACGCTGGAAGCCGCTTTTATATAGACCGGTTTCAGGTCGATGTCTGACGTCCCGAGATAATAATCCTCCCATTTTCCTGTGAAACCGGGTTTCTTGGGGACTGGCGGAAGGCTGAAGCCATTTTGGTCATACTTTATTGCGATGCTTTTTCCTATGCCGGTGTGGCATACGATAGAGATAGGCTCGTAAACGGCCTCAATCCTGATGTTGCGAGGGGTCGGATCGAAGGCCGGCCATCTTGCTTTGAATCCCTTCTTTCTGGGTGGCTGGGGAAGCTTGGGAAACTCTCCGGAAGGGCATCCCACCGTCGCGAAGCGCTTACCATCGGCAAACAAAACTATTGTGTGGCTTGGGCCTCTGTAAATAGCACGCACTGTTACGTCTTTGTATCCTACCGCGAATGGCTCCCATTTCCCCTCGAATCCGCGGATCGGCATAGGTATTGGATACGGGCCGCCTGCATTCGCTTCGGATTCCGAGCCATCGCATTGGAGGAAACGGATTCTGGCCGGCCTATAGATAGCTTTGATTGTGACGTCGGAATCCCCAAGTTCCGTGGGCCCCCATCTGCCTGCCATCCCTTTGATTCTCGGCGTATCTGGGATCGGGCATTTGAGACCGCCCGAATCGAATTGGACGATTCTCACCGTCACTCCTTTGGCCACGAATCTTGCCGCATGAATTCTTTCCGCCATCGATTTCCGGATGCATTTCGCCGATATAATCAATGGCAGAAATATGGCCATATTGTTTTTCAGGCAGGGGCGTTCTTCTTAAGCGCTCTGCAATCCCGGGATTATTTATCGTTTCTCGCAGCGCCTATCCTTGGTTCTGACCTCTCCCTGATCCTTCGGGCCGCCGGAGGGCGTTCCCGCAGAGCTGGCATATGGAGAAGGGGTTCAGACCGGTGTCGCGGCCGCACGCGGGGCATTCCATGCGGGGGGCGGGGGCGGGACGGCATCTTACGGGTTCGGGGACGCCCGGGGGCGCGTGCGCTACCATTAAAAGCGCGCGAGGCGTGTTGATTCCCATGTGGACATTCACATCCGAAGTTTCCGGCCGCCGGTGGGCCGCTGCGGCCGCGATCGCCCTGGTAGCGTTCGCCGCCCTGGCCGCCGTCTC
>JAFXUX010000024.1 GCA_017524805.1 Candidatus Methanomethylophilaceae archaeon | reverse complement strand
GTTCATTCTCGAAAGGTGTCATTTGATAGACGTTGTAAAAGAGTGTTTCATCCAAGAGACGAGAAAGATTAGTTATATCACAAGCTGGCAAACGACTTTTTTTATTGATCATAATTCAAAAATATTAGGTTCGTAACTATAGTCTTGATTGATCGCATTATCGCATGGGTTGTTACCAAGAATTACGCGAATTCAGGATATTGGGAGAAAAGTCAAAAACTGTCATTTTGACTAAAAGATTCCTATTTTCAAATTATCCCTTTCAATTTTTATCTGAATTTCTCATTTTTGTAGGTATATCATTCGGCCTTCTGGCCCTCTTTCGCAGTTTCGATGGCGCTTTGAGGGATGTATTGGGATGCGGGCAGCGTCTGCCTCTCGTCGGGCTTCTGGATCCTCAGCGCGCTGAGGAAGCCCCTGTCGCGCTTGGTCACCTCCAGCACCCTCCATTCGACGCCATGGCCGACGGCCATGATGTTGTCCAGCGACTGGAGCACCGTCCGCACCGGCTCCCTGACATTGTTGTCGCGGAGCGTGGCCGCGCAGTTCCCATAAGGTGTAGTCCCCGGAGCCCGTGGCCCATACGAGGAACAAGGAAACCAACGCGACGACGCCTCCTGCGATCATTAGTAAGTTGGCTGTTCTCATATCCATAAAGATGCCTCCTTACCACTGCCCGATGCGCTTGATGTCATTCAGATCGCTTCGCACCGGGATACAAACGCATTCTAAGAGCGATTTGAGGTAATAAAACTTGCTTATCTTTCAATCCAATCGCAAGCGTCATCCTTCAATGGCGGCTCTTATCTTATTGAACTCGTGCCAGGTCATCAGCATAAGGCAGGCCCCTCCGAATACGTGCACGCCCACCATGCAGTAGATTATGCCCTCGAACGGGTCCATGCCCAGATAACCGTAGGCGGCGACGGCGTACGTCCCCAGCTTCAGGAATCCCCACAGCATGTAGAAGTACATCGGGATCTTTGCCTTCTTCATCGATTGCAGCATCGACGAGCCTATCCCCATGAGAGCCGAGAACGGTATCAGGAACACGGCAACGCGGAGGGTCCAGACGAACTTCGGGAGAAGCTGGTGCATGCTCTCCTCGTACGTGAGCAGGGACATCAGCGGCTCCGCGAAGATGAACAGCATCGCCGCCGCGATTATCGCCACTATGAACGCGATCTTGAAGGTGTACATGTATCCGGCCTTCATCTTCTCCAGGTCGGATTTTCCGTAAGCCGCGGAGCACACCGGCACCATCGCGTTCTCGAACGCCCTTCCTGGAAGGTTCACCAGCCCGATGTATCTCCAAGGGTAGTTGTACAGCATCACAGCCGTGGTCCCGCCGGCGACGATCAGGAATATGCGGTGGACGAAGTCCGTCAGGTTGGAGATCATCGATTGGACCGTCTTCGGGCCTCCCACTCCGAGTATCTCCTTCATCATGCTTGCATCCGCGCGGAAGCTTCCGTTGCCGAGGCTCACCGCGGTCTTCCCTTTGGCGTACCATCTCAGGCCTATCGCAAGCGAAAGCAACGCCGATATCGCAGTGGACAATCCGGCTCCCATGACGCCCAGCCCCAGCCCGTAGATGAGGATGGGGTCGATGGCCATGTTCATTATTGCCGCGCTCATCTGCATGACGGTGGATTTCTTGGCCGCTCCCTCTCCCCTGAGCATCCCGCCCATTATGGAGTTGATAAGAAGCGCAGGAGAAAGGATTGCCAGCGGCAGCATGTATCCCCAGCTCTCCGATCTGACATCCGCAGCGCCCATGAATTCCAGGGCAGGATCGAAAAGCAGCGCGACGGCGATGGAAGACGCGACAGCGAAGATAGCACCCAGTATCAAAGAATTCAGGGCCAGACCGTTGGCGCGCTCGCGATTCCCGTTCCCCAATTGGAAAGCGATCGTGGTGGTGGCTCCCACGCCTATCCCAAGCCCGGCGCACATCATCAGGCCGTATATCGGGGTGACGGTGGCAACCGCTTCGGCGGAGACATTGCCCAGGCCGGCTACCCAGAAAGTGTCGACGAATTGGTTGATCTCCACAACGGCCATCGCCACCAGCAGGGGGATGACCATGGAATCTATCGCTTTTCTCGGGTCGCCCAGCAGCACCTCCAAATCCGTTTTATCCGGCCTCAGTATTCTCATGTTTTGCAAGCGCCCCTTAAGCGACAGTATGCTCTGCCATAGCCAGCATGATGCCTTGCATCGATTGCCATCTCTATTTATCTGCTTCTGATCGGGAAGTGTTTTTCAGGAACTGTTCTATCTTGTTCCATTCGGATGTCCCGGGCGGGAAACGACGGACAAGGACGGCCATTCCCGTCTCATCGGCGAATTTCTGGAGCTCCGTTTTCCACAGCCTGTTGCTGCCTCCGCTGTCCGCCGCAATCATCAGGCTGTCCGCATCGGGATAACGCTCCTTGCCCATGAGCTGCTACCGGCTGCGGACGGAATTCACTGCGAACTGGGCGGTATCCTGGCTGATGCCCGCCGAGACGTACCCCTCTTCGGCATCGATACCGTATATTCCGTAAGGCACCGCCTTTCCTTCAGGACCTTGGAAACCATGGCCGCTCACCAAACGCGGCTCCCCAATTCTCCTGTATTCCCAGCCCTTGTTGGAATAATCGGCGGGCTCTCCGGATCGCCGATGACATTGCCTTCCAGGAGTTTTATCAGATCGGCCAAGATTTCCGGTTGCTCTGAAGAACAGAGTTTACGGACGGATCGAGCAGGAAGCGCGGAAACGCGCATGACCTGTCCCACGAAGACCGTGGGAGGGAAGATCCTCCCGCGGTTATTCTATAGAGAGGGCGTACCTGTGAGGGTACTTCCTCATTCGACCCATCAATCTCATTCTTTTGCGGTTCTGCGGCAGATCAGCACCGGGCAGTGAGCCATCCTAGCTACGGTCTCTGCCACGGAGCCCATCAGCGCCCTGTTGAGATTGGTGCGGCCCAATGAACCGCAGACGACGAGATCTGCGTTTTCGGATTCCTTCACGATCTCTTCCGCGGGGCGCCCCAGCACGACTTTTGTTGTGAGCTCTATCCCATTCTCCGCGGCCAGCTCTGCGATGTAGCCGAGGGCCGCTTTGGATTCCTGAACTCCCGCCTCCCTCATCATATCTCCTGTGGATTCGCCGTAGCCGAGGCCGGAGTATTTCTCAGCGTCGATTACGAACAGCGCGATAATGGAAGAGCGGTTTTTTTTGGCGATGTTGATCGCGCTATCAACGGCATAGTTGCTGTGGTCGGATCCGTCCGTCGGCACGAGGATGGTGCCATACATGCTCACATCAGTGGATATGGGCTTTTTTGCGCCTATGGTCTCGACGGCCAAAGTCTTGTCGTGCGCTTTCTCAGCGTTCCTTCCGGACGCGTTCATCAGGAGGAATGCCGAAGCCACGACGATGGCGAAGCAGCCGAGAGACGCGAACACCAGCGTATGCGCCCCGAGTGCGGAGAATAATAATGGGATCAGCATGCCGGAAAGGAATGTAGATATGTTGAGCGCCATCGCGTACCCCCCCATCACCTTCCCGGAGGTTTTCGCGGTGGAAAGTCTGGACAGTGAGGCGACCACGGTGGGCATGAGAAGGCCCAGAGAGCATCCGATTATTATCTCGGCGAGGAAAAGCATCGGCACGAGTACGGCCTCGCCGCTTACGAATTCCGGAAGGAACAGCAGCGCCATCCCGATGGCCATGAGCACATAAGAAATCGAATACGCAACTTTCTCGTTTGGTTTGTTGGCGCTGCGGCTGTACAGGAGGCTGAAAACCGCCTGTGCGACGCCCATGGTCCCTAGGAGCACGCCGCAAAGAAGCCCGGCGTTGGCTCCCAATCCTATGGAAGGTACGTAGTACGAGAAGTTTGTCGGCATGGAGAACATTATGAACATCTCGCAGAACACGGCGATGTAGCATAGGGCGATCTTCCCCTTTCTGTTGGGGATTTCCGCTTCTCCGAAGTCCGCCATTGCGGATGCGTCCAGCGCAGGTTCTCTGACGGACGCGATACCGAAGATGACGATGATGGCGCCTATCAGGTAGATGAGGAAGGGATAATTCCATCCGATATCAGCTAAAGTCCCGCCGAGGGTCTCGAGAATGAAGCCTCCGACTCCGATAGCCGCCGATTGGTATCCGATGACCTTCATGCGCTGGACGCCTGTCCAGTATTCCCCGATCAGCGCGGTGCTGGCGGAAGATATCCCTGTCAGGCCCATTCCCAGGAGGAAGCGGCAGACGAGCACCTGGATGAAATCCTCCAGGAAGAACGGGAGAACGCCCATCGCTGTGAATATCGCGAGAGAGATGAACAGAACCTTGGCCTTTCCGAAGCGGTCGGCCAAAGCTCCCATAAGGAATCCGAACACTGCCACCGATAGCGCCGGCAATCCAATGATGAGCGCGGTCATCGATTCGCTTTGGCCGAAGAATTCGCCGATGCCTTTCAATGACGGCGCAACGGCTGCTGCGCCCATGAGTATGACCATCGACGACATCAGTATGGTCAGGAGCGTCAAAGCGTTGGGTCTGAACGTTTTCGCTTGATTATCCATGCCAAGGGCGCATTTCGTCGGTTTATTAAAGTTTGATGAAACAACTGATAGTACTTAAAAAAAACAAAGTGATTTTTTTTACTTTTAAAAATAGTTTAAATGTCTAAAAAACAACATAATACAGTTTCAGTCAAAAAAAGGTTTGGGCTGCCCAACATGGGGCAGTCCTTTAAATCAGAGCTTCACCAGGCTGGTGCTCTTGATGTCCGACACGACGGTGGGGTCCTGCACCATCCTGTACACGACGTCGTTGGAGGTGTAGTAGAGGGTGTAGGTCTCGGTCCCTTCCTCGTCGGTGACGGTGATCTCCTGGGCGGTGACCTTCTTCTTTCCGAATTCGGTGTCGATGGTCTCGGACGTCTTCTTTCCTAGGGTGTAGGGCGTCTTGTCGTCCTCGAGGGACTTTATGTAGCTCTTGTAGGAGACTCCGGCGAGGAAATCGTCGGCGGTCACGGTGGTGCCGTCGTCCAGGGTGATCTGGGTCCCGTCGATGGCCTCGATGGTCTCCTTCTCTGTCGCATCGATTTTGAGGACGCTGTCTTTGGTGAGGGTGCAGGCTCCTTCGGCCAGATCGGAGACGGTCGCAGTCACGGTGTTTATCATGCCGATGTCGCCGGTGTCGATCGACTGCTTGGCGAAGGATCCGTCGGCCAGAACCTGATCGGCCTTGGCCTTGGTGATGTCCAGGTTGGTGTCTTCCAGGACAGTCGTGGTCACGAGATTGCTTATTTTGCTGATGGATTTGAGGACCACGCCGGAATCCTTGGCGACCCATGAGCTCGAGGCGAACTCTCCGAAATCCTGCTTATAAACGTCGCAGACAACGTCGCTGCCCTTGAATTTCAGGGTCTCCTGCCCGGTGATGTCGCCAGCATAGTCGCTGTACAGATAGGTGTTCAGGAACAGGTCGGTATCGAAGTTGGTCTCTGTGGTCTTGGATTCGGAGCTTCCGCTGACGGTTCTCTCGATGTAGTCCCCGACTTTGAGGTCGGTGCGGATGGGCTCCTCGGAGCTTCCTCCGCCGTTGTCGCCGTTGGAGAGCAGGACGTAAGCTCCCACCGCTGCGATGGCAATGATGGCTACGGCAATCGCCGCTAAGTATGATGCCTTCATGAATGGAGGATTAAAACGTTCAGATTTAACTGTATTTATTACGTATCAATAGATTAGTATTTAATCAGGCAGCAAAAAAGGATTCCCCCGAGAAACTCATCCGAATATTCTGGCCGACAGTCCGGGCGCCATCGCAGCAGATTCTTGTTGAACAGAGATTTGGGATCGAAGAACTGCACCTCGACTTTCTTTCCGATCTGAATGAAGCACCCGGTCTCCTCCTGCACCACCTGTCTCATGATGGTGCCGTTGAATTCGAACACATGGGTTCCCGTCTCGACCGTGTGCTGGTATCTCTCGCCGGTTCTGAGCGTTGCCACCGGCATCCCGTCGATCTTTATCTCCACAGTCCTGTCCCTTCCGGTAAGCCCGGCTTCCGCATGGAATAGGACCTTCGCTTCCTTCCCGGTGCTCGCGACCGCTTTCTTCTCCCCGCGGAGCGCCCCGAAGATGTTGCTGCCGTTCCAGCTCACTTCCACTCCTTCTTTGTCCTCGCTAATGAAGCAATGGCTGCTGCAGTCGACGTTCCTGGAAGTGTGGGTCTTCCCATTCTTGTGCGCGATGACGATTTTGCGCTTCCCGGATTTGACCTTGACTTCTTGGCTCTCTCCGGCGGCGAGCGTAGCCACATGCTCCCCGTCGACGTATATCGACACCGGCTTGCTGCCCCCTAAGAGGCGCTGGTCATATCCCCTGTCTATCTCGAATACGATGGTCACTTCCGGCGCGTTTTCGGGTTCTTTGCTCTTGGAAAACAGGGACATAAGGATTGGGACGATTTATCGGTATTAAAAATGGTATGCCCTTTCCCGGTCTGGATTCGTCCTCTTCTGTTTTTGCGCTAGAAAATCCGGGTCAGCGAAGCTCATCTATGCGGTTCATACGGTTCACTCGTCGTGGAACCTCACATCGGTCCCCCATCCGGCGTAGT
Organism: Candidatus Methanomethylophilaceae archaeon; assembly: GCA_017524805.1. Lineage (NCBI taxonomy): Archaea > Methanobacteriati > Thermoplasmatota > Thermoplasmata > Methanomassiliicoccales > Methanomethylophilaceae > Candidatus Methanomethylophilaceae archaeon. The sequence goes on along the minus strand of JAFXUX010000024.1, from coordinate 26,414 downwards.
ATTCCCTGCACCCTTTCGTTGCAAGGAGTATGATGGTGCTCAGCGGCACGAGAATCCTGATGCCGTCGTAGAAATCCAGTCCATCCTGGGATAAGAATCCGATTCCGCTCACAAGCAAGGCCGACATGAAGATGAGCGTTATTTTGTGGCCCAAGCTGATGCCTGTGAGAAGCGATACGGCCAGTATGAGTATGAGCACGGATGTTGCAATCACGGGTTCTATGATATCCACGAGTTTATCCCATCCTCCGGACAGATTCGGATATGCCAGAACGCACATGCACTCGAACAGCATGCATATCCCCAGGACGAACATGAATCCTATGGCATAATTCGAAGCGTAAGGGCGGCTCATCTTCTGGGACGAACGCCAACGACATAGATAAAATAGGTGTGCCGTTTTTATCGGTGCGAGTGTCAATGTCGGCGATTTTATCGAGAACCTGGAGGGCTTCGCTGTCTTATCTCCGCCCTCACGCCGCTAAAATCATCATAATAACGGCGCTTCAGCTGGTAGCCGTGCTCATGCAGGTTGTCGCGATATTGATGCTCAGGTATATCTTAGACATCAGCAGCGCCGGATACGGGAACGAATACATCCTGGAGGAAGGCCTGAAGCTTCTGCTGATTGCGGCGGCTTTCTCCGTTTGCGTATATCTGTCTTCTAGGATGGCCTCCCACGTGGCCGCAGAGGTCGCCTCGCAGATCAGGAAGGACGTTCTGGCATCCGCATTGAAGGCTCAGAAATTAGACTCTACCGGGGACAGCGCCACGTTCACGATGACCTGCGTGACATCGGATGCCATGACGGTGCAGAAGCACTTATTCGCGTCCCTCTCGATCTATATGCCCCTGCCGATCCTGGCGGCGGCGATGGCTGTGTGCACGTATTATATCAGCCGCACCATCGGAATCATGGTCATGGCCGCCATGGTCGTCTTCATCGTTCTGGCTTTTTTGCTGTCAAGATATGCGGCGAGGTATCAGGCAGATAGGATCGTCGGCCAGGACATGGTCGCCAGATCCCTCAGGGAGAAGGTCACTGGCGCGAGGACCATCAAGGCGTACGGCGGGCAGAAGTATGAGGCCAATAAATTCGCCGTCGCAAGCGAGTTCTTCGGCGTCAGCAACAAAAAGGTCGAGCTGAGCAGCTACTTCCTCCCGACGTTCTCCACAGCTTTCATCTGGATCTTCATAGTTTTCGTATACGTCATAGGCGCCCTCGGGATGTCCGGGCAGACCGTCCGCGCCCCGCATCTGGTGATGTTCCTGCAGTTCACCACCGGGATAGTTGCGTCGCTGGCGATCATCCCGTACATCTGCATCCATACCCCCAGGGTCAGAGCCAGCATGGAGAGGATCCTGGAGGCCAGGAGGGTCTCCGAAGGGCAATCGCCCAGGACCACCGTAAAGAAGGAGAGCGGCAACGCTTTGGAGGTCCGCGGGGCTTCTTTCAGGGATGGGTTCGGGCGCGAGACCGTCAGGAGCATGGATCTCACCGTACCCAAAGGCAAGGTGGTAACTCTGACGGGCTCCAACGGATGCGGCATAACGGAGCTGATGGAATGCATCACCGCCTTCTCATCCCCGACTTCCGGCTCCGTTTCCGTATGCGGGATGGACGTGGCGACTTCGGATCCCTCGGACATACGCGGCTCGGTATCCTATGCCGGAAGGCAGTCCGGGGTATTCAGCAGTACGCTGCGCAAGAACCTGGATCCGCTCGGCACCATCGGCGACGAAAGACTGCTCAGAGCATGCGAGACCACCGGTCTGAAGAGCCTGCTGGATACCCTTCCGGACGGCCTCGACAGCATCGTGTCGTCAGTCACCATATCAGGCGGCCAGGCCCAGCTCCTTTCCCTGACGAGATGCCTGCTCAGAGACGTGGAGCTGTACGTCTTCGACGACTGTTTCTTCTCCATGGACGGGGCCACCAGGGAGAAAGCCATACGCTCGGTATTCGAATTCTGCTCCGGCAAGACGGTTCTGTTCGCCTCACATGAGATGATAACCGTCGGAGTCTCCGACGAGGTCATGCTGATCGTGGGCGGCAAAGTGGCCGAGCGCGGAACCCATGAGGAGCTTCTCTCCAATTCCCAGGTCTATGCGAGGATGTATGGGAAAAGATCAGGGGTGACGCCGTGCCGAAGAGGTTGTTCTGGCACGAAGTGTCGGATATCCTCGCCGACTATCCCAAGGTATCGTCATCCAAGATGCGCATATACGCCGTCTTGGCGCTGATATCGCTGCTGATGGTATCCACGATCCCGTATGTCGCGGGAAATTTCGTCTCCAGTATAGTGGTGATGGAAGAGAAGGGAGAGATCGACCCGGACTTCGTGGCGATCACGGGGACAGCCATCGTGTTCGTCATAACCATCTGGTACGTAACGACCACCCACGCCAACAGGGAGCTTAAGATCCTCGCACTGAAAATGACCCGGAGCCTGAGGGACGATCTCGACGACAAGCTGATGAGGATGTCGGTCGGCAGCCTGGACAAGATGCGCTCGGGCGATGCCGCCGCCAAGATAGCCACCGATCTCCCGGCGGTCTTCGATCTCCTCTCCAGGGATTTCGTCGCTTTCTTCACCGGAAACGTCATGATCGCGCTGATACTGATCATAATGCTCTTTGTGTCGGTGCCGCTGGCGTTGGTATATTTCATCACCATCCCGATCACGCTGTACGCCGCTTGGAGAATCACCAACCGCAGCAAGGAGGACCTGCGCAGGAAGAAGGAATCCGTCGATGTCATGGGCTCCGCGATGAGCGACATCATCGCCAACCACAGCACCATAAAGGCCAACAATCTGGAGGCCCAGGTCATGAGATCCTTCGAGGAATACGACCGCGAATTCGTCAGATCCACCGTCGGCGCCGAGACACGCGCGGGGTTGATCTCGCCTCTGGTCAACATCGCCGTGCATATGGATTATGTGGCGGCCGTGGTGGCAGGCGCGCTGATGATGTACAACGGTAGCCTGGATATCGGGATGTTCCTGGCTTTCATGGTTTACGTGCGCCTGATAGACAAGCCTCTGGCGGCGTCCGTGGCATCCTATTATCTCATAGAGTCCGAGACCATGTCTCTTAAGCGCATCTTCAGCGTGTTGAATGCGCCCGAGCCGGAGTGGGAGGAGCCTGAGGACGGTTTCGAGCCTCAGGGACGCTTGGAGTTCAGGGACGTCTGCTTCGCATACGAGAACGTGGAGGTTCTCCATTCGGTGTCGTTCACGGTCGAGCCAGGCACGGTGGCGGTGATCACAGGTCCGACAGGCTCGGGGAAATCGACTCTGATGAACCTTCTTCTGCGTTTCTTCCCTCTGAAATCAGGCAGCGTGCGCATAGACGGGAGGGATGTCAACGAGATTTCGCGCAAGGATCTGAGCAGGACGGTGTCCGCCGTTCTCCAGGACCCTTGGGTGTTCGACGGCACGATCAGAGACAACATAGTCTACAACAGGGACTGGGCGACGCAGGAGGATCTGGACAGGGCAATCAGGATCTCCGGTTTCGACGCTTATATCAGCGGCCTCCAGGACGGTCTCGATACGCCCGTAGGCAACGATATCCACGTCATGCCTCTGGCGGCCAGGCGCATGCTGGCGATGTCCAGGGCGATTCTGGGCGACCCCAAGATCCTGATTCTGGACGAGGCTTTTTCCGGTCTGGATCCGCTCACGGGGTCCGCGGTATACGACGGTCTAATGCGCATCATGAAAGGGCGCACCGTGCTCATAGTGAGCCACGAGAAGAACCTTATCGACAGCGCCGACCAGGTCATACGGATGGAATCTGGAAGGATAGCGGGTTGACCCACTTATTTTAACATACGACGGCGATTCCGGCTTATGGTACGCTGGCCGGAGCTGTTCCAAGGATCGTCTGCCGAGAGCAAAGTTCTGAGATACAAAGTCAAATTCGATCCTTGTTTCATCTCGGAAAAAACCGAATACGAGCCGGGGGAGTCCGTGACGGTGAAGTATCCCTACATCGCGACGGATACAAGCTACAATTTCTTTGCCGATGCGGATGATGTCCGCGTGGACTGCGATGGCTGCGTCGCGACGATCAGATTCACGATGCCCGACCACGATGTGGAGGTCAGTTGCACCAGCAGAAACACGATGCGCCCGGACTTTACGGACGAATCGTTCATGAACATATTTAAGAATGGGTTGCCGAATGTTGACGGCGGTCAGGAGCGTGTCTTTCCGCCTTCAAGCGAAGCCGAGCTTCCCGAGGGGAAATGGGAATGCAAGTGCTGCGGAGCCATCAACGGCGGGAAATTCTGTTCCGAGTGCGGAAGCCCTAAGCAATGACTGCAATCTTTGCTGACATCTGATTCGCGGATGCGCTCCGGAGGAACCATCTTTTCTGTTCTGTCAACGGCAGCGGAAAGGCGGCGCTCTACCGTCCGATCCAATAATCGGCTGTTAAAAGGTGGGAAGTGCCATCCGGCACCCCCGATAAAATTCATTCGAGCTCTTCGACGATTTCGGCGTCGGCAGAGTTCTTCCTGACGGATTCGATTCCGTTGATGGCGCTGGCTTTGGCTTTGTATCCTTCGCTGGCAAGGATCTTCTGTCCGTTGCCGGCTTTGAGCCTCCACCTGAATTCTCCGGCTTTGTCGGCGTAGAGCTCCCACTTGGGGTTCTTCTTGGCCTCGTAGCCTTCGACGGTCTGGTCCTCGATCTCGGAGGAGCAGTTCTTCTTCACCGACTCGATTCCGTTCACTGCAGAGCTTTTGGACTCGTACATCTCGGAGGTTCCGACGACCTGGCCGTTGGAGGCGACGATGTTGAAGAACAGCTTTCCGTCTTTGCTTTGTTTGATGACGAATTTGCCCATGGTTGTCAATAATGTATCTGCATTAACCGTATTTAATGGACACACCCGAACAGTCCTTAGCAGGAGCGCTTCCGCACGGGTTTCTGCCGCCGCATAGGCGTCATATGCTGGAGAATGCATCCGATATGACTTTGTCCACCGGACTGAAAGCTATGCGGAAGACTGCGGCGGCTTCGCGCATTTCCATGGCGTCGCAGATGTGGTAATGGATGTCGGAGAAACTGCCTTCCAAGGAGGAAATCAGCCGGCCGTATCCGCATCCGATCAGGCAGTCCTTAGCTTCCGGGCTTCCGTTCATGAGGTCCCTGTGCGTGACGACGACATGGAGGGGCGTCCGTATGGGTTCCGTGAGGGATGTCTGGGCGGCCATGTGGTATTTCTGCCAGAAGTCGTTCTCCGCCATCTCGGCCTTTTCCGGCCCTTCGGATGACAGGGGATCGACGACAAAGAAAATGGCATCCTCCTGGCCGTATTGCGGCTGCCTCCATGATCTGGATTTCGGGCCTTCGAAATACTTTCCGCTGACGTCGTAGATGGCGAGGCAGCGGTCGCCCAGTTTGCTGTCCTCGATGCCGATGATATACGGGGGGACGAACGAGTTGGGCGTTATCGCGGGGTACGAGCCGGGATACGGGAAGAAGAATCCGGAGCCTCTTTTAACCGCAGATATGGCAGAGAATGCTAAAGCCGTCTTTCCTGATTCGGAAGGCCCAGCCAGAGTGGCGGTGAAGGTGTTTGCCGCCCTGGGGCTGAGGGCCGTGTCGCAGTCCGGACAGACCATTCCGAGCGCATCCCTTCCGCCCTGGTCCGTGACCGGGAGAATCTTCCTGCACAACGGATTGGAGCATCTGATGGAGTCGGTCCCGCGGACGGAAGGAACCAGCTCAGGATTCCCCTTGGCATCCGGGTAGTGCTCTCCGCAGTCGCAGACGTAAGTCGGCAGGGAGAATATGCTCCCGCATTGGGGGCATGCGTAGCGTCTCGGCTTCTCCTCGTAATTGTTGGCCACTTTTTCCGGCGAAGACAGCGCCATGGAGACGAAAGCCGCCCTGAACAATCCGAAATAGACCAGAAGTATGATCAGGGGTATCAGGAAGCAGGCTGCGAGGAGAATGACGTTGTCGATCAGCGGGCCGCCGTAGGTGAGGCCGAAATAATCGAGACCGTAGACGACCAGCAGCGACAGGGGCAGAACTAAGACCGCGAGGAACAGCGAGTCGCCCATGAAAGACGCCATCTCCCTCATCATGCCGTAGAATCCGGCCTTTCTTTCGGACAGGAACTCTGAATCCGGCATCATTTCGACTGTGGTCAGATAGGTTACAAACAACATGAACGGGACGACCAGCGCCATGAAATAAGCCAGGAGATTGTTGACCGAAGGGAACAGAAGATAAATGGCCAGTTCCGTGGCTATCAGAGCTATCAGAAACCCTAGGATTATCACGCCTGTGTTGATCTTGCTGATATCGGCCATTCCTTTCCCTCTTCCGGCAGTGCCGAATCGCCATGATATTATATGGCGGTTTTCCGCGGTCGATGCCTCCTGAAAGCTGCTGAGATGCCGGGCTCCAGGGATTCGAATATTCTGGCGAATATCTCTGACGCCTCGCGCCCGTCCCTGGCGTCGCACATATGGTAGCGGACGTCCCTGAAGCTGCTTTCAATTGATGATACGGTATGGCCGAGGCCTGCCGACTCCAGATATGCTCTGATGTCCGGATGGTCTCCCGCGGCATCCCTGTGCGTCACCACGACATGGACGGGGATCTTTATGGGATCGGAGAGGGAGGTCTGAGCGACGGAGTGGTGGGTCTGCCAGAAATCGTTGGCAGCAGTTTCGGAAATCAGCGCGGAATCCTTGGCGGTAGGGTCTATGGCGAATATCATGGCGTCTTCCGCGCCGTATTGCGGCTGGGCACCGACGTCTTTCTGATCTCCGGAGAAATATCTGCCGCTTATGTCGAATACGGCGAGATAGCATCCCTTCCTGCCCGCATCCAGGCTGACGACATACGGGGGGCTGTAGGAGTCCGGGGTCTTCGGATCATACGCGAATCCATATGGCCGAGAGGCGCCGGCATGAGCTTCCAGAGATTTCATCGCGGAGAATGCCAGGGTCGTCTTGCCTGAAGCTTCGGGTCCGGCCAGGGATATCACGTACGGGTGCCTCTCGCCTGTGAGGATGGGCTCGCCGCAGTCCGGGCAGAATGCGTCCAGACGCCCTCTCTCGCCGTCCTCGTCGGTCACAGGCAGCAGGGCGCCGCATCCCGCGCAGTTCATGTGCTTCACCCCTCTGATGGACGGGCGCAATTCGGGATTGGATCCGTCCGGATAGCGCTGGCCGCATGCGCATGCGTGTATCGGACGGGGGAATATGCTCCCGCATTGGGGGCACACGCAGCGCAGGGTGTTTCTTTCATAGTCCAGCTTCTCCTTCAGAACATATGATGCCAGCGCGCCTTTGGCCATGATCCTGATGAACAGGCAGAAGGCGAAGAAAACGAGTGCGAATACCGCGATCCCTGCGGCGATGATGATCAGCCCGTTGATTATGGACATATAATCGACGAAGATGAGGACGAGCATAACCGGGAAAATCAGTGGCAAGGACATGATCAGGACTATTCCCATGCCTGAAAGCCCTTCCACCATCCCGTAGAGGACGGCTCCGAAAGTTCCGCGGTCCGATACCATAAGCGCATTGCCGAACTTGCCGCAGTCTGTCCGCTTGATGCCGACCAGCGTCCCCACGACGATCGCCAGGATCATCAGGTAATGGAACAAAGTGTCGTAGGCCCTGCCGAGAGCGATTACCGCGCATATGCTGATGACCGCGGACATGACGTAGCCTGTTATTATCGCGGATTCGTTTATCCATTTCATATCGTTCATCCGGCATCTTCCCCCTGTTTCGGCGGCCCCATCTAGCGCCGCCGGTCGGCTGCCATCAATCGGAAACCATATTGGGCGGGATATAATGGTATGGCAATCCAGAGCTTGGGATCAGGGGTCCGATAATTGCATACTATAGTCTTATATTGAACCATCTGGCCAGCAGTTTTTTGCACATCCTTCGCGCCATCGGTCTGCAACCAATTAGTAGAACTATAGTCTGAACATATTAATAAGGCGCCAATCCATTCATGTCTGGCGATCATCATGGGGAGGCCCAAGAACAAAACAGAACTGATGGAAGCGTCGGAAGCCAACTACCGCAAGCTGATGGATCTCATAGCCGGGATGACCGAGGAAGAGCTGTCGGTCCCTTTCGAATTCAGCGCGGACCCGAAAAAGAAGGAAGCCCACTGGGCCAGAGACAAGAATCTCCGCGACGTGCTCGTCCATCTGTACGAATGGCATCAGCTTCTGATCAGATGGGTCCGCTCCAATTCCGAAGGAAACAGGATTCCGTTCCTTCCGGCCCCATACAACTGGAAGACTTACGGCGACATGAACGTGGAGCTGTGGAAGAAGCACCAGAGCACTCCTCTGGAGCAGGCTTCCGCCATGCTGGAGGAGTCCCACAGGGAGGTCATGTCTCTGGCGGAAGGATTCACCGACGGGGAGCTGTTCACCAAGGACGCGTTAGATTGGGTCGGAGGAAGCGTTCTGGGATCGTATTTCGTCAGCGTGACATCCAGCCATTATGATTGGGCCATCAAGAAGCTCAAAGCCCACATCAAGAACTGCAAGGGCAGCCGCCGACCATCCTGAAACACAAGGCCGAAATCCTGCGCGGATCGGGCGGTGCGGTTCGGCTGTTATTATTTTTATCATAGTCTTTTTTTTCTCATTTAGTGGAGCAGACAACCACAATTGCATCGATTTATGCATTATTTTACCGTTCAGCACAATAATTTTAAATAATATCATTTTCTTGAAGTATTGCTTTAAAATAATCATCAATGTATAATAATATACAGAGTGGTAAAATGGAACCGAAGCTGGAAGAAGTCTTGAAGGCGGCCGCCGATGGGAGATACAAGAAATACCCGGTATGCCGCAGGATCCGCTGCGAAAGGACGCCGACGGAGATTGCCAAAGTCCTGATGAATGTCTCCAGCCACTGCTTCCTTCTGGAGAGCGTGGACGAGGACAAGAACTGGGGGCGCTATTCTTTCCTCGGTTACGAACCGTCTCTGGCAATCTCCTGCAAGAACAGGACCATGCGCATAGGCGACCTGGAGCTGACCACCGAGGATCCGGCCAGCTACATCCGCCAGGTCATGGAGGCCAACAGAAGCCCCAAGGTCCCCGGGATGCCCTCCTTCACCGGCGGCCTGGTCGGTTATTTCGCGTATGATTACATGAAATATGCCGAGCCTTCGGTCAAGCTCAACGCCAAGGACGACGAAGGGTTCCAGGACCTGGATCTCATGCTCTTCGACAAGGTCATCGCCTTCGACAGAGCCGACGGCTGCGTCGTCCTCATAGTGAACGTGGATCTGAAGGCGCCCGAGACGTCGTTCAACATGGCCCGCTTCGAGCTGGACAAGATGGAGAGCCTCGTCGTCAACGGGGAGCCCAAGCGCGGGCTCAGCGGCCGCATGACATCCGATATCAGGCAGCTGTTCGGCCAGGAGAGGTATTGCTCCATGGTCGAGGAGGCCAAGCGCCACATCTTCGACGGGGACATATTCCAGATCGTCCTTTCCAACCGTCTGGAGGCCGATTTCGAAGGGAGCCTCTTCGGCGCGTACATGAGACTCCGCGAGATCAACCCCTCGCCTTACATGTTCTATTTCTCCGGAACCGACATGGAGGTTGCCGGATCTTCGCCGGAGACTCTGGTCAAACTGGAGGACGGCGTGCTGCACACTTTCCCTCTTGCCGGAACCCGTCCCCGCGGGAAGACCCCCGAAGAGGACGCGGAACTGGAGCGCGGCCTGCTGGCCGATGTGAAGGAGCTCGCCGAGCACGACATGCTGGTGGATCTGGGCCGCAACGACATCGGAAAGATATCCCGCTTCGGGACCGTGGAGGTCGAGAGGTTCCATTCGATCCAGAGGTTCTCCCACGTCATGCACATCGGTTCCACCGTCCGCGGGGAGATCCGCGAAGGGATGGATGCTCTCGACGCAGTCGGCTCCATCCTTCCCGCCGGCACCCTTTCCGGCGCCCCGAAGATCATGGCCAGCCGCCTCATCAACAAGCTGGAGAACAACAAGAGAGGCATCTACGGCGGGGCCATCGGGTACATCGATCTCGCCGGGAACCTTGACACCGCGATCGCCATCCGCATCGCCTACAAGAAGAACGGCAAGGTCTTCGTCCGCAGCGGCGCTGGCATCGTCGCCGATTCGGTGCCCGAGAAAGAATACAAGGAATGCCTGGACAAAGCCGCGGCGGTGGTCGCAGCGCTCAAAGCGGCGGGAGGCGATGATCAATGATTCTCATAATCGACAACTATGACAGCTTCAGCTACAATCTATATCAGCTCATCGGATCCATAGTCCCGGATGTCCAGGTGATCAGGAACGACTCCAGGACCGTGGACCAGATCTACATGATGAGGCCGGACGCGATCATCCTGTCTCCCGGTCCGGGACGCCCGGAGGACGCCGGAGTCTGCGTGGAGCTGGTCAGGAGGCTGGGGGCGAAGATCCCGGTTCTGGGCGTATGCCTCGGACATCAGGCCATCTGCCAGGCCTTCGGCGGATCGATAATCCATGCCAAGCGTCCGATGCACGGGAAGCGCTCCGTGATCACCGTTACCGGCGCCGATCCGATGTTCGAGGGGCTGCCGAAGGAGATGGGCGTAGCCAGATACCATTCGCTGGCCGCGGATCCTGATAGAATCCCCGACTGCCTTTCGGTCACCGCCATGTCGGAGGACGGAGAGGTCATGGCAGTCAAGCACCGCATCTACCGCATACACGGCGTGCAGTTCCATCCCGAGTCGATACTGACCCCCGAAGGGAAGGCCATGATGGAAGGGTTCCTGAGGTCGGCCGGGGTTCTCAAGGGGGACAGGCGATGATCAAAGAGGCCATCATCAAAATAGTCGACAAGCAGGACCTCACATACGACGAGGCGTACCAGGTCATGAGCGAGATCATGTCCGGAAAGACGACGCCGACCCAGAACGCCGCTTACTTGGCGGCTCTGTCTACGAAGAGCACCCGGGCGGAGACCATCGCGGAGATAGCCGGGAGCGCGGCCGCCATGCGCGACGGCGCCATCCCGTTCCGGAACCCTTACGACACCCTGGAGATCGTCGGGACCGGAGGGGACGGATCCCACAGCTTCAACATCTCGTCCACATCGGCGATGGTAATTGCGTCCTCCGGGGTGAAGGTGTCCAAGCACGGGAACAGAGCCGCCTCATCCAGAAGCGGATCCGCTGACGTCCTCGAAGCGCTGGGGATATCCCTGGACCAGGGGCCGGAGAAGGCTCTGGCTCTGCTGGACTATCCGGGAATATGCTTCCTTTTCGCCCAGAAATACCATCCTTCCATGAAGTACGTCGGCTCCATCCGCAAGGAGCTGGGAATCAGGACGGTGTTCAACATCCTGGGCCCGCTGACCAACCCCGCGAAGCCCAAGTATGAGGTCCTCGGAGTTTACGATCCTCTTCTCCTGGAGCCTCTGGCCCATGTCATGGACAGCCTCGGCGTTAGGAGGGGGATGGTGGTCCACGGCAATGACCGCATGGACGAGATCTCCGTCTCGGATTCGACTTCGGTCTGCGAGCTGCGCGACGGGAAGATCGAGAGCTATGAAATCGCCCCGGAGGATTTCGGCCTGGCCAGAGGCAGGAAAGAGGACATCGTCGGAGGGACGGCGGAGGACAACGCCAGAATAACGCTGGACATCCTGTCATCGGCGAAAGGCCCTAAGCGCGACATAGTCCTGATGAATTCGGCGGCAGGCCTGTATTGCGCCGGGAAAGCCAAGGATATGAGGGAAGGCATCGAGATGGCGGCCAACCTCATAGACGAAGGCGAAGCCATGAGGCTCCTGGAAAGGTACAGGAAGGCGAGCGCATGACCGTGCTGGACGAGCTGGCGGAAGAGGCCAGCAGAAGGGTTTCCGAGGCGGAGAAGGAGGTCCCTCCGGATGAGATGAGGCGCAGATCCTCCGCCGCCGCAGCCGGCCCTAAGCAATTCCCGTTCGAGGAGGCCCTGAGGAAAGAGGGCATGTCGTTCATATGCGAGGTCAAGAAAGCCTCGCCATCGAAAGGCGTGATATCCGAGGCCTATCCGTATCTGGACATAGCCAAGGAGTACGAGGCCGCCGGCGCGTCCTGCATATCGGTCCTCACCGAACCCAGCCGTTTCCTTGGGGACCTGGGCCATCTGTCGGAGATAGCCTCTGCGGTGCGCATACCGGTTCTCCGCAAGGATTTCGTCGTCGACGAGTACATGGTTCATGAAGCCAAATGCGCCGGCGCGTCCGCTGTCTTGCTCATCTGCTCGATTCTGAGCAAAGAAGAGCTGAGAAGGCTCATAGAAGTGTGCGATTCGCTTTCCATGTCGGCGCTGGTGGAAGCCCATGACCCGTCGGAGGTATCCATGGCTCTGGAATGCGGGGCCAGGATAATCGGGGTGAACAACCGCGACCTCAAGGATTTCACGGTGGACCATCTCAACTGCCTCAGGCTCCGCCCGATGGTGCCGGAGAACGTTCTGTTCGTGGCGGAGAGCGGGATAAAGAGCCGCCGGGACGTGGAAGACCTGGAGAGGAACGGGGTCGATGCCGTCCTGATAGGCGAGACGCTGATGCGCTCGGACGACAGGGCCGCGAAGATCCGCGAGCTGAGGGGCCTGCCATGACGCTTGTCAAGCTCTGCGGGATGCGCTCCGAGAGGGACGTCCACGAAGCCGCGGAAGCCGGGGCGGATGCGATCGGGATGGTTCTGACTCCGGGATTCTGCAGGAGCGTAGGACTGGGGGATGCGGCGAAGATGGCCCGCCTGATCCCGAAGGGCGTGATGTCCGTGGGCGTCTTCGTAGATTCGCCGGCAGAGGGGGTGGCATTCATGGCCGAATCTCTCGGCCTGAAAGCGGTGCAGCTGCACGGCTCCGAGAGCGACGGCTATATTTCCCGCCTGCGCAGCATGACCGACGCGGCGATAATCAAATCTTTCATCGTCAGAAGCGCGGAGGACATCAGGAAAGCCGGGTCTTCGTCCGCGGATCTGATTCTTCTCGACGGCGGGATGGGATCTGGAAAGGCATTCGATACGTCGTTATTGTCTCTGATGGGCCGCGAATACATCCTGGCGGGGGGTCTGACTCCGGACAGCGTCAGCGAAGCCGTTATAAAACTGCATCCATACGCCGTGGACGTGAGCTCCGGGATAGAGACGGACGGCGCGAAGGATCCCGAGAAGATGAGGGCGTTCGTCAGAGGAGCGAAGACGGCCGGTAAAGGGGCTTGCATATGACCAATCCAAACGGAAGATTCGGAATCCACGGGGGGCAGTACATCCCCGAGACGCTTATGAGCACGGTGATCGAGCTCGAGGAGGCTTACAACCGCTTCAAGGACGATCCGGAGTTCCAGAGGGAGCTGAAAGCGCTTCTGGACGATTATGCTGGCCGCCCCAGCCGCCTGTATTATGCCAAGAAAATGACCGAGGATCTGGGCGGGGCCAAGATCTATCTCAAAAGGGAGGATCTAAACCACACCGGCGCGCATAAGATCAACAATGTCCTTGGCCAGGCCCTTCTGGCGAAGAAGATGGGGAAGACCCGTCTCATAGCCGAGACCGGCGCCGGCCAGCACGGCGTGGCAACGGCGACCGCGGCAGCTCTCATGGGCATGGAATGCGTCGTCTACATGGGCGTCGAGGACATGAGGAGGCAGGCCCTCAACGTGTACCGCATGAGGCTCCTGGGCGCCGAGGTCCGCGGGGTCGAGACCGGCACGGGCACCCTGAAGGACGCCGTATCGGAATGCATGCGCGAGTGGACCTCCCGCATCGACGATACGCACTACTGCCTGGGCTCGGTGATGGGCCCCCATCCGTTTCCCACTATAGTGAGAGATTTCCAGTCCGTCATCGGCAAAGAGATAAGGGCCCAGATGATGGAGAAGGAGGGAAAGCTCCCGGACATGCTGGTGGCATGCGTCGGAGGCGGCAGCAACGCCATCGGTACTTTCTACGATTTCATAAGGGACGAGGAGGTGGAGCTGGTAGGATGCGAGGCCGCCGGCAAGGGAATAGACACCTTAGAGACCGCAGCCACGATAAACATCGGGAGGCTGGGCATATTCCACGGGATGAAGTCCTATTTCTGCCAGGACGAGTACGGCCAGATAGCTCCGGTGTATTCGATATCCGCCGGCCTGGACTATCCGGGGATCGGCCCGGAGCATGCGTGGCTCCACGACATATCCCGCGCCCGCTATGTTGCGGTAACCGACGAGCAGGCGGTGAGGGCTTTCGAGTATCTGTCGCGCACAGAAGGGATAATCCCGGCGATAGAGTCGTCCCACGCCCTGGCTTTCGTGATGGAGCAGGCTCCGAAAATGGATAAGAGTAAGACTATAGTGGTAACACTTTCAGGCCGCGGCGACAAGGACGTGGCTTCCATAGCCAGATACAGGGGGGAGAAGATAGATGAGCGATATCGGCGGAGCATTCAAAGGAAGAAAGGCTCTGGTCGCATTCCTGACCTGCGGGGATCCCGATCTGGACACAACGGCCGAGATAGTCCGGTCGATGGCATCCAACGGCGTGGATCTGGTGGAGCTGGGAATACCCTTCTCAGATCCCACTGCCGAAGGGCCGGTGATCCAGGCCGCGAACGTGCGTGCCCTGAAGGCCGGCACCACCACCGACAAGGTGTTCGACATGGCCGAATCCCTCCGCGGCGAGATAGACATCCCGCTGGCGTTCATGACCTATGCGAATGTAGTATTCTCATACGGCACCGAGCGCTTCCTGTCCCGCTGCGAGATGGCTGGCATCAGAGGGCTGATACTTCCGGACGTCCCGTACGAGGAGAAGGAGGATTTCGAGCCCGCATGCAGGAGGCACGGCGTCGCATTGATCTCCATGGTGGCGCCCACGTCCCATGACAGGATAAGGATGATCGCGAAGGAGTCCGAGGGCTTCCTTTACGTGGTCTCGTCCATGGGAGTGACCGGGACCAGATCGAAGATAACCACGGACATCTCGCCGATGATCGAAGCCATCAGGGAGAGCACTGAAACTCCCTGCGCGGTAGGGTTCGGAATATCGACTCCCGAGCAGGCCAGGGACATGTCCCGCCTGGCGGACGGCGTTATCGTGGGATCGGCGATCGTCAAGATCGTGGCCAAGAACGGCAGGGATTCCGCCGGGCCGGTGGGGGAGTTCGTCAGATCGCTGAAGGACGCAATGCTCGAGCGCCTGGAATAATCGGCGCTGGCCGTCTTATCTGTGATCTATGACGGCCGTCGCTTTTCTGCGGCGGAGGGTCAGAAACATCACGAAAGCGAAGAAGGAACCTGTGAACGCCACCGCAGCGGCCAACCTCACGGAGAAATCCAGGGGGACGGACCAGATGATGCCCGTACCTGCGGCCGCGATGACTATGAGGGCGATTATCTTCGCCAGGCTTCCGCCTTCGCTGTAACGGTCGGCACGCTCATCGGCCGCTGTCAGCCCTCCCCAGAACCAGTCCCATGCGATTATGAACCTGTCGTCGCTCCGGAGCCGGATCTCAATCCTCTTGCTGCACTTTTCCGATCCGGCATTGATGACGTGCGTACCTTCCTCCAGCTCGAAGGAGCATGATTCTCCTGACCGGATGGAGGCGGATTCTTTCCCGTCGATCTCCAAGGAAAGCTCGCGGCCGGTCCTGTCTCTTGCCCCGTCATATTCGATTGTAAGGGAAGGCATGCGATGAAGATTCCATTCCGCAATAATTATTTGTACGGTGCATGTCCCGTTCCGCAGGGCATTTCTTCCGGATTCAGAATTTATTAACAGCTTCAGAGCGATGCCGCCCCTGATAAGATGATGCGCGACATCGTGAGGATAGATCCGGAGAAGTGCACCGGATGCGGGGCGTGCGCGGAGGCATGCGAAGAGGGGGCCATCCAGATGATCGGCGGGAAGGCGGTGCTGGTCTGCGAAGACCATTGCGACGGTCTCGGAGCATGCCTCCCATCCTGTCCCGCAGATGCCATATCCATCGAAAAGAGGGACGTCCCGGAATTCTCGGCCCCATCCGGGATACCGGCCGTCCAGCCGGGAATCCCTATGCAGCCTGCTCATTGCCCCGGTTCTATGCCCAGAACCATCGGCGGAGGGAAAGAGGGTCCAGTCTCCGGAAGATCGCCTAGCAGGCTGTTGCAGTGGCCGGTGCAGATCCGTCTCGCGCCTTTGAGGGCCCCGTATTTCGAAGGCTGCGATCTGCTGGTAGCCGCCGACTGCTCCGCGTTCGCCTGCGGAAGCTTCCACGAGGATTTCATGAAAGGGAAGATCGTGCTGATCGGCTGCCCCAAGTTGGACCCGCAGGATTCCTGGCGCAGGCTGGCCGAGATAATCGCGTCCAACGGCATCAGAAGCGTGACGGCCGTGAGGATGGAGGTGCCCTGCTGCGGTCCCCTTTCCGATGCGGCCAGATCCGCCGCCGATGCCTGCGGGGTTCCTTTTTCGTCCGTTACCCTGGGCATCGACGGAATCCCGAGGGGATGATTTTATCCGCCGATAAGCGATATTTCTTCCTGCCTTTCCGGCGGCGGGAACCGTCCGGAAGCCGTCCGAGCAAATGATCCTGAAATATCTGACGAAAAGGGAATGGGCTCTCTTCGCCCTCGCAGCCGCTTTCATAATCGCCCAGGTGTACTTGGATCTCAGGATCCCGGAATACATGAGCGAGATAACATACGGGCTCCAGAGCGGCACATCCTCCGAGGAGATCGCGAGATGCGGGCTGGAGATGCTCGGATGCGCCTTGCTGAGCCTAGGGTGCTCGATGTGCACGGGATACCTGATAGCGAACGTGTCATCTTCTATGAGCCGGAACATCCGCCTGAAGCTTCTGGACAAGATCCAAAGCTTCTCGCCGGAGGATGTCGACAGATTTTCGGTCGCTTCCCTGATCACCCGCAGCACCAATGACATCACGCAGGTCCAGCAGTTCGTCGCCCGCGCCCTGCAGACCGTGGTGAGATCCCCGATCATGGCGGTATGGGCGATTGCGAAGATCTCCGGCAGCGCGTGGGAATGGACCTTCGTCACCGCTCTGGCCGTCGTGATCATGATGACGGTCATCATGCTGGTGATCTGGCGCTCGATGAAGTATTACGAAAGGATCCAGAAGCATATCGATACCGTCAACCGCGATACCCGCGAGAGCATCACCGGCGTCAGGGTCATCAGGGCCTACAACGCCGACGAATTCCAGATGAGGAAATTCTCCGAAGCTTCCGAGCTGCTCCTCAAGGACAATCTGTCAGTACTCCGCATAATGTTCCCGATGTTCACCATCACGTCCGTGCTTACCAATTTCCTCACCATGGCGATCTACTGGATCGGGGCGACTCTGATCGCCAAGGAAGGCGACGTGGAAGCGCAGATGATTCTTTTCTCTGATATGATCGTGTTCTCCTCGTATGCCATCCAGGTCCTGAGGGCGTTCATGATGATGACCGAGATCATCCGCGCGTATCCGAGGGCATCAATCAGCGCCAAGAGGATCGAGGAGGTCCTCGACAGCGAGCCCAGGATCAAGGGCGGAAGCTCGGAGGGCGGAAAGGACGGGGGCACCATCGAATTCAGGGACGTAAGCTTCGGATACCCCGGGTCAAACGTCCAGACTATCAAGAACATAAGCTTCGGAGTCGGGAAAGGGCAGACCCTGGCCATCATCGGGCCCACCGGATGCGGGAAGAGCACGGTCGCCAAGCTCATGCAGAGGATATATGACGCCGATTCCGGGCAGATCCTCATCGACGGGACTGATGTGAGGGACTATTCCAGGGAAGCATTGGCCTCGAGATTCTCCTATGTTCCGCAGTCGACCGTGATATTCACAGGCACCGTAAGAGACAACGTCAACTACGGGGACACCGCGCCGGACAGAAGCGACGACGACGTCTGGAGGGCGCTGGAGACCGCGCAGGCTACCGGATTCGTCAGGAGAATGTCCGACGGGCTGGATTCCCAGGTCTCCCAGAGAGGAAAGAACCTTTCCGGAGGCCAGAGGCAGAGGATAGCCATCGCCAGGGCGGTATGCCGCCGCGCCGAGATCTGCATCCTGGACGATTCCTTCTCCGCGCTGGATTTCAAGACCGACAAAGACCTCCGCGCCGCTCTGAGGAAGGAGATGGCCGGCTCCACCGTAGTGATCGTCGCGCAGCGCATAGGGACGATCATGGACGCCGACGTCATCGTCGTGATGGAAGAAGGCAGGGTGCAGGGGATCGGGACCCACGGGGAGCTAATGGAAAACTGCCCTCTGTACCGCGAGATTGCGGTGTCCCAGATGACGGAGGGGACGTTATGAGCGTCGAGCCCCGCTGGGCGAAGTACGAGAAGGCCAACAGCCTCTGGAGCACGGTAGCCCGTCTGTTTGTCTACATCGGGAAGTACCGCTATCCCATCTATGCGGGGATACTGATCTCATTCTTCGCATCTCTGATCACGCTCGTCGCCCCCCAGTATCTGAAAACCGTCACCGACGAGATCTCCGCGGGCATAGGCACGTCGGCAGTGATGGATTTGGCGGCGGTCGCGAACGGCATCATAATCCTGCTGGTGCTGTACTCGGTAGCCGCCATTCTGAAGTCGGTTTCGACCATAATCATCCCTTCCGCCTCCGAATACAACGGGAATTACATGAGGAAGGACCTCAGCTCGAAGATAACCCGTATACCGCTGGGATTCCTGGACAAGCTGAAGACCGGCGACGTGATGAGCAGGATCACCAACGATACGGACACCATCCGCAACCAGTCCGCCAACAGCATCTCCAATCTGATCACCGCAGTGACGATGATAATAGGCTCGCTGGCCATGATGCTGATCACCGAGTGGCGTCTGGCCATCGTGTCCATAATCCCGGCCCTGCTGGGCTTCTTCGCCGTCCTCATCCTGGTCCGCCGGTCGCAGAAGTACTTCAAGAGGCAGTCCAGAGACCTTGGGAGGATCAACACCCTCATCGAGGAGACCTATTACGGCATGGACATCGTCAGCGCTTACAACGGCAAGAAGAAGGTCAGGGAGGATTTCTGCGAGATAAACGACAGTCTTTACGTCAGCTCCCTGAACGCAAGGTTCCTCTCCGGAGCTATGCCCCAGATAACCGGGTTCGTCTCCAACATAAGCTACGTCGTGGTGTGCATCATGGGCTCGATGCTCATCCTCGCCGGCGACATCTCCTACGGCGTGGTCACTGCTTTCATAATCTACGTGAAGGAGTTCAGCGCCCCCCTCGAGCACATGTCCAGCTCCATTTCCAACCTCCAGACCGTGGCGGCATCCGCAGAGAGGGTCTTCGAGATCCTGGATGCCCCGGAGATGGGGGATGAGAGCGGCAAGGCAGACATGCCGGAGAACATCGAGGGAAGGGTGGAATTCGACGGGGTGCGTTTCTCCTATGAGGAAGGGAAGGAGATCATCCACGGCTTGAGCCTGACCGTCGAGCCGGGACAGAAGATCGCCATCGTCGGGCCCACCGGCTCCGGGAAGACCACCATCGCCAACCTGCTGATGCGCTTCTACGAGACCGATTCGGGGGACATCAGGATAGACGGCATCAGCCTCAGGGACATCAAGCGCTCCCAGATACACGAGATGTTCTGCATGGTCCTGCAGGACGTCTGGCTGTTCAACGGCACCATCAGGGAGAACATCGTTTTCAGCAGCGACGTGACCCAGGAGGAGCTGGAGGCGGCCTGCGAAGCGGTCGGGATAAAAACCTATGTGGAGTCCCTTCCGATGGGATATGATACCTATATCTCCGATGCGGATTCTCTTTCGGCCGGCCAGAAGCAGCAGCTGACCATCGCCAGGGCGCTGGTCAGGGACGCGCCGATCCTCATTCTAGACGAGGCCACCAGCTCGGTGGACACCAGGACCGAAAGGCACATCCAGGAAGCGATGGACAGGCTCATGGAAGGCCGCACGTCATTCGTCATAGCCCACAGGCTGTCCACTATAATGGGCGCCGACCTCATACTGGTGGTGAAGGACGGGAATGTCATCGAGAGAGGTACCCACCAGGAGCTTCTGGACAGAGGCGGATTCTACAGGGAGCTCTACGACAGCCAGTTCGAGAACTGCGACTGAATAATGGAAAAAGGTCCCCGCGCCCCGGATCCGGACGCGGAGGAATGGTTTCAGGGAAGGACTACCGACCCGGCCACCCTGAGCTTGCCGCCTTCCAGGTACATGATTATTGCCCTGTCGCCGGGCTTGTGGATCATGTCGGAGTCCAGATCGAACGCGACTTCCGCCGACCTGAAATCCGAGCCGTTGTCCACCGACGTTATCCTGCACGGAATCATCTGCATCCAGTGTCCGAGGTGGATGACCATTCCCTCTTTGAGGGGTGCGCCCCAGTATTTCACCAGGGACACCTTCCCTTTCACGGATCTGCTCATCTTCACCGAAGGGTCGGTGGTGACGACGAATCCCCTGTCCAGCTCGTCGGACTCTATGCCGCGGAGGGCGAGGCCCACATGGTCCCCTTTGACCCCGTCGTCGGCGTCGATGTCGTGCTTCTGGATGGATTTGAGGATCACTTCCTTCTTCACCGGGAACACGGTCATCTTGTCGTGCTTCCTGAAATATCCGTCTATGACGGAGCCGAGGATGACGGTCCCGACCCCTTTCACGTTGAAATGGGAGTCTACCGGGCAGGAGCCGCAGCTGCTTTCGCCGGGCTGCTTGGCTTCGGCTTTGGCCAGGGCAATCAGCTCTTCGCGGAGCTTTATGGGGTCATCCTCGCGGATCTCATAGCCTTCGAGGGCGGTCCCGGCGAGAAGCGGCTTTACCTGCTCGGGCTGGATGTAGTTCCTGAGGATGAGCCATCCTCTGCTCAGACCCAGCGCATCGGCCATGACGATGGTCTCTCCCAGAGAGGCGTCTATGCCATCCACCACGAGGATCCCGAATTCGGACATTGCCACCGAATAGAACAGCGACGAGAGCTTCTCAGGGTATTTCGAGGGCTCTATCAGCGTGAAGGAGTCGTGGCCTTCCTTGTAATCGTAGAAGGTCATGTCCGTGACGGTGCCTTTCTTTCCGATCTTCCCGGCGAAATCCTTTGCCCCAAGCACAGCGATGTTCAGGTTTCCCATCAGATTTCCCCGCTGGTTACCAGGCTGATGCCTTTGCTTTTCAGAAGATCCACCGCTTTCTGGGGGTCGTTGACCCTCATGTAGAACACGGAAGCCTTCTTTCCGGAGTATGCGTATCCGTACTCGATGTTGATCCCCGCTTTGCCGAAGGCATCCGCGGCCGCGAAGAGAGCTCCGGGAGTGTCCTCGATGGAGACCGCGATGACCTCGGTCTTCTTCACGATGATCCCCTTCTCCTTGAGTTTGCGATATGCCTCCTCGGGGTCGTCTACTATAGCTCTCAGAATGCCGAAATCGGTGGATTCGGCGAGGTTGAACGCGTGCATGTTGATGCCGCATTCTTTCAGAACGGACGCGACGTACGCGAGGCGCCCGGGCTCGTTGTTCACGAATATGGAAAGCTGCTCTATTATGCTGTCTGCCATCAGATCACCCTCTTGTCGATCACTCTCTTTGCCTTGCTCTCGAACCTCGGAAGTTCGCCAGGAGCCTTGAGCTCCACTTCGGCCGCTATGTTGAGGTATCTCTTCAGCTCTGCCTCGACGCGGGACCTGAGCCTGTTCATGTCCTCGATCTTGTCGCTGAATGCTTCCTCTTTGATCTCCACCTGGATCAGAAGCCTGTCAAGGGCCCCTTCCCTGGTGACGTAGATCATGTAATGGCCAGCCAGCTCGGGGATGCGGAGCAGGGTGTACTCTATCTGCGATGGGAACACATTGATCCCGCGTATGATAAGCATGTCGTCTGAACGTCCGGAGATCCTCGATATCCTGGGGGATGTGCGCCCGCAAGCGCATTCTTCGGTGCTCAGGGAAGTGATGTCCTTGATCCTGTAGCGGATCATCGGCATGGCCTCTTTCTTGAGCATCGTGACGACGAGCTCTCCTTTCTGACCTTCCTCCAGAACCTCGCCGGAATCCGGGTCGATGATTTCGCAGTAGACGATGTCCCCGGCCATGTGGATCCCATTCCTCTCCTCGCATTCCGTGAACATGGGGCCGGCCATCTCCGACGTCCCGTAAATGTCGTAGGCTCTCACGCCCATCGTCTCTTCGATGTGCTTCCTCATGTTGTCGGACCAGGGCTCCGCTCCGAGGACGGCCTTTCTGAGCTTGGTATCCCTGCGTATGTCGACGCCCATCCTCTTCGCCACGTCTCCGATGTGGACCAGATATGACGGGGTGCACGCGATCGCCGTGACTCCGAGGTCTTTGATGAGCTCGACCTGGCGTTCGGTTCCTCCGGTCCCGGAGGGAAGCACGGTGGCCCCTACTTTCTCGGCGCCGTAATGCAGGCCCAGACCGCCGGTGAAAAGCCCATACCCATAGGAAATCTGCATGGTGTCGTCGGCCCCTATGCCGACGGAAGTCAGAGATCTGGCGAGGGCTTCGGTCCAGTAATCGAGGTCGTTGCGGGTGTAACCTACGAGGGTCGGCTTTCCGGTGGTACCGGATGAAACATGATATCTGACGACCTCGGAATTGGACGCGGTGAACATGTTGGTGGGGTAGTTGTCCCTCAGGTCCTGCTTGTACATGAAAGGAAGCTTGGATACGTCGGAGAGGCAGGTGATGTCGTCGGGGTGGACATTCTGCTCTTTCATCCTATCGTGATAGAATCTGTTGAACGAATACAGGTTGTTTACCAATGATTTGAGCTCACGGTATTGGAGTTTCCTGAGATCCTCCTTCTGCATGCATTCGATCTTTGTGTTCCAGAACATTGCTCGCTCTCCTGGAGGCGGTTTAGCGTCTAACGTCTATATTAAATTGATATAACTGGTCGCTGATGCTTCGGCGGAGAACTTCCATGGGGACCGTCACCGAACGCATAGAGGCATTCGCGGCCGAAACGGCGAGGATAGCCGCCATCGCCGAGTCGAAGATAGCCGACAGGGAGGACGATCCGCGCCCGGTATGCTTCTGGAACATGCACAACCAGGCTGTGATGACCCTTGAGATCATAGGGTTCTACGAGAGCGTCTGGCAGGGCCAGGAAGGCACCGAGGACGAAATGGTAGACAGGATCGTGGTCTCCACCAGGAATCTTTTCGTCAACGCCATGTCCTCCGCCGAAAAAGGCGCGAGGGACTGCATGAGGCTGCTCAAAGGCTCCCCGGTCAGGGAGAAGGCGGCCGAGAAAGGTGGCAGGATGTATCTCCGCGACATCATAACCGCGTCTGCCGAGCTCGGATACATAGGGGAAGACGATCTCGGAAGATGGGAGAAGATCCTTCTCATGAGGAATCTCGTAGTCCACAACAACGCCGTTTCCGACAGATCCGACGTGTTCGTCCTGGATGACCTGAAGATCTCCATGCGCCCGGAAAGGATGATGAAAGGCCCTCCGCACACGTACGTCTCGCTGTCGTCGGAGGTCGCCATGCTTACGTTCAGATGGATGTCATCCGTCTGCGGGAAGGGATGATGGGACAAAAAGAGCTGTGGGACGCCTTCTACCGCGGGAATTCCCGGGCATGGAGAGGCAATTCAGGCATTCCGATCCCGTGCTCCGGCAAAGCTCTGGATGTCGGCTGCGGCAACGGCAAGACGGTCTCGACCCTTTTGGACGCCGGTTTCCGCGTGGTCGGGGTGGATTTCTCGCCCGTTGCCATCGGAAAATGCGAGGAACTATACCCAGAAGCCGATTTTTTGGTTTCAGACGCATCCGAATTGCCATTCCAGGACGGGTCTTTCGATTATGTCACGGCGGTCCACGTTCTTGAGAATCTGGAGGACGGGAAGCTGGAGAAGGCGGCAAAAGAGTTGGAAAGGGTTTTGGCTCCGGGAGGATATCTTTTTGCCAGATGTTTCACGCCCGACGATATGCGTTCCGGAGCGAGAGGCGACGGATTCTTCTACAGGTATTTCGACGCGGAAGGTCTCCTCGCCCTGTTCCCGACCATGGAAGCCGTTTCTTCCGTGAGAAAGGATGAGCCCACCAGGTTCGGTACCGTAAGATCCCGCGCGGAATGCCTTCTTAGGAAGCCGCTCAGATCATGAGCTTCCTGTTCAGCGAATCCCCTCTGGCATCGGCTGCGACATGCGGCCTGACCTTGAGGATAAGATCTCTGAGCTCGTGGACTGCGCTTGGGATGTCTGGCTGCCCGACAGCCGCAGATACGACCGCCGCGGAATCGGCGCCAGCCCTGATCACATCCTGGATGTTGCCGCGGTTTATCCCTCCGATGGCTACCGCCGGGATGCCTATGCTGTGGGATATCTTGAACAAAGGGTCCAATCCGATGGCCTGATTGGCATCGGGCTTTGTGGCCGTCGTGAATATAGAGCCGACCCCGACGTAATCCGCGCCGTCCTCCTCCGCTTTCTGAGCCTGTTCCAGAGTGCTGACCGAAGCCCCGATTATGGCGGATTCGCCCATGATCTCTCTCGCTCTCGCCACAGGCAGGTCAGATTGGCCGAGATGCACCCCGTCCGCGCCGGAGATCATAGCCACATCCACTCTATCGTTGACGATGAAGAATCTGCCGAAATCGTCGGCCAATTTCCTGATGGCGTCGGCCTGCTCCAGCATAGCTTTTCCGTCGGCCTTTTTCATCCTGAGCTGGACGGCATCCGCTCCGCCTTTGAAGGCCAACTCAGCCGTCTGAGCCTCCGTAAGCCCCCTCGAAAGCGATGCGTCGGTCACAACGTACAGATCGAACATGCCAGCGGATGCCAGTCTGAGGTAATAGCGTTATGCCAAAGCCTTTCTATCCGTATCCAGATGATGATTCATGACCATCGTCTACCGCTACGGGAAGACATATTACGTCAATCTGACGAATCGCTGCCCGTGCAGATGCGTTTTCTGCGTCAGGAACAGGACGGACGCTCTGGGAGACGCCGAACGCCTTTGGCTGGACAAGGAGCCTACCCCTGAAGAGGTGATCGCGGAGCTGGAGACGAAGGACCTATCCGGATCCGATGAGATAGTGTTCTGCGGTTACGGGGAGCCGACTGAAAGGCTGGACGATCTCATCGCATCGATGAGGATGGTCAGAAGCAGGCTTGGCAAAAGGGTCCGCCTCGACACCAACGGCCTCGGGAATCTCATAAATGGCAGGGACATCGTCCCAGAGCTCGCGGAATGCGTGGACAGAATCTCGATAAGCCTGAACGCTTCCAATGCCGCGGAATATCTGGAGATCACCCGCAGCAAATTCGGCATCGAATCTTATCAGGCGGTCCTGGATTTCATAGCGGAATGCAGGAAATCCATCCAAGGGGTGACAGTTTCCATCGTCGGCGGGTATATCCCAGAAGAATCCGAGAGGAAATGCGCGGAAATAGCCGAAAAGTATGGGGTTGCGTTCAGAATCCGCCGATGCGGAATTTCTTTGTCCATGGATTAATGGCCTGACAATCATTTCCATCACTATTTCGACGTTTTTGGGCACCGTTCGCCGAGACTCTGAGATTCGTTTGGCATCCTATGCAAATGAGATTCCCAGTTAATTCTGATAATAAATGTTTTATAAGGTCATCATAATGCGAGCGACGGTTATAATGGCCGGCGAAGAGAATAAAACAAAGGAGCGCAAAGAGCACGACCCTATTTTCATGGTCTGCCTTGCGCTTTTCCTGATTGCGTGCGCCGCTGTGCTCGGCGTTTACGCTATCGATCACCTCTCGTCAAGCGAGGACAGAGTAGCGGCATACGGCGATTCTGTCACCGTCGATTACACGGGAACTTATTACGATTACATAGGCGGCAGCAGCGCGCTCCTTTTCGACACGAGCAAGAAGAGCGTCGCAGAAGACGACAGCGTCGCCAAGTCCAGCGATTTCACCGCCAAGTCTTCATACAGCCCTCTGGACATCACCATCGGGTCCGGCGGAGCGCTCGAGATGTTCGAGAACGCCATCGTCGGGCACAAGGTCGGAGACAAATTCAAGGTCATGATCCCCAGCGATCAGGCATATGTGGGCGCAGATACCACAAAGACGGCCTCGCTCAGCGGATTCACCGTCCCTGTCACGCAGATCATGCCCGCAACCGCGTTCGAGAGCCTCTATATTGGCAAAAAGATTGCCTATTCGGGAACCCTGTTCACTACGGTTTACGGATGGGAAGCCACGGCCTCCTTGAGTTCCACCGACAACATGGTGATCATCAACAACATGCCAGTCGCAGGACAGACCTATACCTTCTCTCCGGCGGGAGCCGCTCCCGAAGACGGAAAGGAGAAGCTCACGTTCAAGGTGACCTCGATCAGCGGAAACAACATCGTCTGCGATCTCTCGTTCAAGAACTACACCACCGTTTCCGGAGACACGATCCAGATGGAATCCTTCGATTTCGGAACC
>JAFXUX010000023.1 GCA_017524805.1 Candidatus Methanomethylophilaceae archaeon | reverse complement strand
TGCCATTCGTTCCCTGAAGAAGGTATTCGGCATCGCCTCATTGTCCGTAGCGAACATATGCGAGGCAGACATGGAGTCAATAAAGCAGCTGGTAACACAAGTCTCAAGAGATAATCTGCAAATCGGGGATTCGTTCGCCATAGATGCGAGGAGGGACGGAGGGAACTACGGTTTCACAAGCATGGATCTCGAGAGGGAGATCGGGGCGGCCGTACTGGACGCGAATTCTGATAAAGGTGTGAAGGTCAATCTTTCGAATCCGGACAGGACCATTTTCATAGAGGTCAGGTCTAACAAGGCCTACATATTCACATCATACATCAGATGCCATGCCGGACTTCCACTGGGGAGTCAGGGCAGGGTGCATGCATACGTGAACGACGACCGCGGTCTGGTATCTGCTTGGCTGATGATGAAGAGAGGCTGCAAGGTCTCTGTTTGCGGAGACTATGATTTCTCTCTCCTTAAGAAGTACGATCCCCATCTGAGGACCTTCGATCCTGGGGAAGAGATTCCCGAGAAGGTTCTCGGTCTCGTTTCCGGGAATATGTTGGAGCAGTTAGATGGAATGGACAATGGCGGGCTCCCTGTTTTCATGCCCACCATAGGGATGAATGACGGGACTGTGAACAGGCTTGTCACACAGATGAGGACGGATCGAACCGACGCCGTGGACATAGTTTATCATAGGATCTGATCACATGAAGGTAGTTGCATTGATCTCTGGAGGTATCGACTCGCCTGTGGCATCGTATTTGATGTCAGAGGCCGGAGCAGACGTGATCCTTCTGCACATGAGCAATGGGGATTTCGGCGATCCGAAGGACCTCGAGAAGGTGATAATGATCTCCAAGCAGTTGGAGTCTTACACGAAGAAGGAATTCCCAGTGTACGTTGCGGACCACGGAAGGAACCAGAGGATCATCCAGGATAATTGCGATCCGCACTATCAGTGTGTGATGTGCAAGCGTACCATGCACAGAGTCGCAAAGAAGTTCGCACAGGCCAAAGGCGCTTCGGGGATTGTCATGGGAGATTCACTCGGACAGGTCGCCTCACAGACTCTGATGAATATCAAGGCTGAGCAGAATGGATTGGATTTCCCTGTATTGAGGCCGCTTATCGGACTCGACAAGCTTGAAGTCATCGATATCGCCAAACGCATAGGCACGTACGATATCTCGATCATAAAGACATCGGGCTGTGCGGCTGTTCCGATAGGGCCTGTAACCGAGGCCAAGGTGGAGAAGGTCCAGGATATGCAGGCAAAGATAAATCTGGATGATATGGTCGAAATCTGTTACAACAGCATCAAAAGGGTTTACCGACCCGGTTAAGCACTCCGGGCCGATGAATTAAGCTTTGCGTGGATTCAGAGGCCCGGTTGCCTGACACCGAAGATGACCGACTGATAGTCTTCGAGGATCATTTCGCTGATCTCGGAGATGTGCCCGTCCACGAAAGATTGCTCGGCGGGGACGATCTCCAATTTCGCAGTGTCGCCGAAGGAACGGACACGGAAGTCCATCAGGCCGAAGGCCCTGAGCTTCATTTCTGTCCTCTCGACCTGCTCCAAAGCATCCGCTGTTATCCTGGTCCCTGTGGGGATGCGTGTGGCGAGGCATGAATTGGATGGAACGTTCCAATTATCCAGACCGGCCTCCTTCGACAGCATTCTCACTGTCGGTTTGGTGAGACCGCATTCCCTAAGGGGTGAGACGACCCCCAGTTCTCTTAACGCACGCATACCCGGGCGGGACGACGGATCATCGGAAGCGTTCGTGGCATCGATCACACGGAGACGACCGTCGGATTCCGAGATCTCCTTTATCAGGGTGAACACGTTCTTCTTGCAAAGATAGCACCTGTCCGGAGTGTTCGCGGCAACCTCGGAGAACGAAAGTGTATCGATATCTATCACCTTCAGATCCGCTCCAAGCAGGGAAGCGACCTTGGCCGCGTGTTCCGATTCGTCGGCAGTCTGGAAGTTTCCCCTTACAAAATACGGCCTGACATCGGCCCCGGCCTTCATACAGGCCCATAGCAGGAAGCTGGAGTCTGTGCCTCCGGAGAATGCCAATGAGGCCCTCGGTAGATCGGACAGGTATCCGAGAAGACTATCCAATGATCCATCCATGATATCACAAAAGCCCAGTCTCTTTCAGAGCCTGATCGATGTCGTCTATCAGATCCTCAGGATCCTCTATACCTACGCTGAACCTGAAGAATCCGTTGCTGAACCTGTCATCGAACAGGTACTGGCGCTCATCGTCCTCTCCCAGGAATACTATGAGGGATTCGTCATGGCCCAACGATACGGCGGATACGATGATCTTCAGATGGCTGACGAACTCGTTGTGACGGTCATGGTCGGCATTGAGTCCGAATGAGATCATCCCACCATATCCCGGGGACATCTGTCTGGATGCAACTTCATGTCCTGGATCGTTATCGAGCCCGGGATACGATACAAAGCTCACGCACGGCAACGATGTCAGATGTCTCGCTATCTGCATTGCGTTATCGTTGTGCGCCTTCATCCTTAGTGGCAAAGTGATGGAGCCCCTCATGATCAGCCATGCATTGAACGGGCTGATAACTCCGCCGAGGTTGACCTGGGATTGTGCGCGGATCACGTCAAGGTCCTCTTTCTTTCCGATTATCGCACCTCCCATGGCATCTCCGTGACCGTTGATGTATTTGGTCAACGATTCCACGCAGAAATCGGCACCCAGCTCGATGGGCCTTTGATTAAACGGGGATGCGAAGGTGTTGTCGACAGACAGTTTTGCTCCGTTCTCGTGACATATCTCTGCTATCCTGCGGATGTCGGAAATCTTCAGGGTCGGATTTCCAGGCGTCTCTATATGGACCAATTTCGTGTTTCTCCTAATAGCTTTTCTGACATTCTCGGGATCGGAGGTGTCCACCATGGAAGTCTCTACCCCGTATTTCCTGTTGAACAGCTCATTCAGTAGCCGGTATGTGGCGATGTAGGTGATATCCGAGAAGATGATGTGGTCCCCGGAGTTCAGATTGGCGAAGAACAACGCGGACAATGCCGAGACTCCTGACGCGAGGACGATACAGTCCTCTCCGCCTTCCAGAGAAGCTAATCTTTCCTGGAGATACCTCTGGTTGGTCCCTCCGTTGCGTGTGTAGAGATTCGATCCCGCATCGCTCCAATTGAGAGACGACGGGTCATATGGCAGTTCGTAACTGTTGGCCATGTTGATCGGCCTTTTGATCGCCTTGGTCCCCTCATCTATATCGTTCCCTGCATGTACCGCTCTTGTTCTGAAACCGTGCCCTTTCGTCATCGATTCACCTGTGTTGTCTGAATGGAGCATATTACATATTTCATATATGAATATAGGTTAATATACTACGCAATCCTATGGGCGGACGATGAGCGAAGAATCGCACATGCATGAATCGACCATTGATAGGACGGAACTTGTCGAAAGGAAGGCCATATTGGCCTTGGGCGGAGCAGTCAGATTGCCTGCGGGTTTCCTGCTCCCCTTCAAAATATCGCGGTCAACTGCGGGCCCAGGTGCAGGATTTAGCTCCGTCGCCATAGGCTTCGACAGGTTCAGGGTCAAGAAATCGATCTCCTATGACTCTGGTGAATTCGATCTCGTGCAATCGGAGGATGGAATGCTGTCCCTATACAGGGGAGGGAAACTTTTCATTGCCGATATCAGCCTTCTTCCGATAGTGCGGCATTGTCCGGGACAGGCCTTCTTCAATCTGGATTCCAGATGTGAATACAGGTGTGCATTCTGTTCTTCACCCCGTCTTCCCGAGAAGGATCTCAAGAATATGACTACCGAGAAGATCCTGGAATTGCTCGAGGAGTCCTTGTCTCTGCAGCACTTCGGCACGGTTTCCTTCACAAGCGGTGTTATCGTGAGCATCGATGAAACGATAGAACGCATGGTGGATGTCGTCTCGTCTGTGCACCGGAAGTACCCCGATCTCAGGATCGGCGTGGAACCATACGTGTCGACGGAGGAGCACGTGGTGGCGCTTAAGGAGGCGGGTGCCAATGAGATCAAGCTCAATGTACAGTGCGCTACGGATGAGCTGTTCGGAAGGATCTGTCCGGATCTGGATCGTGACAACATATTGGAGATGCTCAAGATCTCTGTGAAGATTTTCGGCAAAGGTAATGTCACATCCAACATCATCTATGGTTTTAGAGAAACGGACGATGATGTTACCAATGCGATCGAAGAACTATGCAAGATCGGCGTCATTCCCGGATTGAGGGCGTTGCGCATCAACGACTACAACCGTCAGCCTCTGATCGATGCGGTCGGGCCGTTAGAGAAATCGGATCCGGATAGGATGGTCAGGTTGGCCGAGATCCAGAAGGACCTTATGTCGAGATACGGGTTGGATACCAGGACCAGCAAGACCATGTGCTTAGAATGCGGATGCTGTGACATCGTCCCCTTCCGTGACATACGATCATCACTATTCTTGGATGATAGCATTTATCGCATCAACTACCTCGCGGACCGTGGTCCCCCACGGCACCTATACCGTGTTCCCACGTATGACGTATCCCTCTTTGATACGACAGCACTTCACTATAGTCGGAATGCCTGGATATGCATACTGGCAAGGACACATATTGATTAATTCGGGTTGGCTACCGTAGACCTCTTTGAATATGCGTTCGGATAGACTGCAGCCGATCAGGGTGACATCCCCGGTAACGACAGGTGTACGGTCCAGATACAGGACATCCATGGACGAGGCTGCCTCGGATGCCGAACATGGGAACATCACGGACTTCGACTCGGACTCTTCCGCCAGACGTTCCAGATCGATCTCCCGGTATTCAGGGATCACAGGGCGATCGATTAGTCCTGAATCGATTGCCTTCTCTACGAAGTGGCGCAGTTTGGAAGGCCTCGGAGGGATCACATCCACTACCCTGATACGGTGTGCAATGAGTCCCTTTGCCAGTCCAACGTGGCTAAACATCCCCTTGACCACAATCGTCTTTCCGGGATGCAAGGATTGAATGCGGGCCATCGATGAGGCATTGAGCACGTCCACATCTTCGCATTCCAACAACACGGTCTCATCGGGAAGTGAAACGACCTCGAATGAGTCCAGATCCTTGAACAGGCGATCGGATTCCGAGGCCCCGAGTTTCAGTACGGATGTGTCCTGACCGTTCTTTAGGACCAGGTATTCAGAGCGCCTGTAGACCTTCCAATTCGCCAGGCCTTCCGCAATACCTTCCACAGTGAGAGGGAAATCCACCTCCTTGACGGAGATGTCCTTACAGTGGATCCCGGACATAGATCATTCCCTATGGCCGCAGACCGGACATTCAGGATCCCGACTGAAAGATATGGGTGTGACCCTTCCGCACGACAGGTCATATGAGTAGAACGTGCCCCTGGAAGCATCATCGCGGCCGATGACCAGCTTCAGCACCTCGGTGGCCTCGAGCGATCCGGTGAACATCACGACGGGCCCTATGGACGCCGGAGGCGATACTGCATTGGGCATGTCCCCGAGTATGCATCTCAGGCATGGGGTGGAATCTGGTATTATCGTGCAGAACTCCGCGGTGAACCCTGCGATGCCTCCGTGGACCAGCGGCTTCCCGACCCACACGCAGTATCCGTTGAGGAATTGTCTGGAGGATATTGAATCGAGACAATCCACCATGACATCGCAATCATCGAAATCGCTGCAGGTATCCTCATCGAACCTTCCGACATGGTATTCGACCTCGACCTCGGGATTGATTTTGCGGATCCATTCCGCCATGATCTCCGCCTTATGCCTCGGCTCCTCGCCGGACAGCACATGTTCGCAATAGATGAACTGACGGTTCAGATTCGTGATGTCCGGGACATCGGGATCTATGATCACCATCTTCCCTATGCCTGCCGATGCGAGTGCGGTGACGACATGGGAACCCAGTCCGCCGCATCCAACAATCCCTATCGTTGCGTTGCGAATACGTTCCTGCTCGTCGGCCGTGAATTCCAATAGTTGCCTTTCGTATCTTCCCATGGTCAATATCCTGCCGCGATCGTATCACATATTCTGGCATCGAATCCTGTATCATTATGATGCCCTTGGAGTTGGCATCGTTCAGAAGGTCCTGTATGGTGGTCTCGTTCATGATGTCCATGACGGCCTTCTCTATTCTCAGCCACATATCCAGGGTTGTACAGCGGTCCTTCCTCTGACAGTCGACGCTGCCGTCCTTTATGCATGGCACGGGGGCCATGGTGCCTTCAATGCTCATGACCACCTCGGCGACGGTGATCTCGGAAGCTGGGCGGGATAAGACATAGCCTCCCTGAGGTCCTCTCTCCCCCTTGACGATATCGGCCTTGGAGAGTATGGTGACAATCTGCTCCAGATATTTGATCGAGATATCCTGGCGGGCAGAGATGTCCTTGATCTTCACTTTTCCCGATTCCTGGAAGGCTGCGATGTCGACCAGCATGCGCAACGCATATCTGGTCTTTGTTGATACGTTCACGACCACATGAATCACTTCTTCGTTTATTAGGGTTGATGCGAATTCATCTATTTTCCCAAGGGAAATTATTCAGCCGAACAGTCCTTTACTCAGATATCTATCTCCTCTGTCCGGCAGAAGGGTGACTATGTTCCCGCTCCCCACATCCTCTGCAAGCCTCTTTACCGCGACCAGGGCGGCTCCGGAAGACTGTCCCGCGAGTATGCCCTCTTTCCTGGCGAGCTCGCGGCACATCTCGTAAGCGTCCTTGTCGGAGACCTTGTAGATGCGGTCGATCAGGGACATGTCCATGGTCTTGGCAATGAAGTCGTTGCCTATGCCCTCGATGACGTACTCCCCCTTCTCTCCTCCTCCGATTATGGATCCTATGGGATCGGCCAGAACTCCCTGGATGTGGGGATTCCTGCTCTTGAGGTATCCTACCACCCCGGAGAATGTGCCCCCGCTGCCTGCACCCATGACCGCATAATTTATCTTCCCATCCAGGTCGCGATAGATCTCAGGACCGGTGGTCTCGAAGTGACTGCGCGGATTGCTCATGTTCTCGAATTGTTCGAGTGATATCGCATCGGGTATGCGTGCCTTGATCCTCTCGGCCTCCGCCACCGCACCCAGCATCCCCTCCTCCTTCGGTGTGTTCACGATCTCGGCACCGAGTGCACTCATTATGATCTGCTTCTCCTCGGAGAACTTGGTGGGGACAGTGAATATTACCCTGTAACCCTTGTTTAAGGCCGCCAGCGCTATCCCTATCCCAGTGTTTCCGGCGGTGGCCTCGACTATCGTGGATCCTTTCTTGAGTATGCCCTTCTCCTCAGCATCCCTGACCATGTACATCCCTACACGGTCCTTGACGCTTCCGGCGGGGTTGCTCAGCTCGAGCTTCGCAAACACCCTGACCCCTTCCGGATATCCCATGTGCTTAAGCTCTAACAGCGGGGTCTCTCCTATCAGCTCTTCTACTGAACCGTACAATGTCATACTCTGGACTCCCTGATGGCACGGTCCAGGTCGCTGATGATGTCCTCCACGTCCTCGATCCCCGGGGACAGGCGGATCAATCCATCAGTAATCCCCACCGCTTTTCTGATGTTCTCAGGTATGGATGCGTGGGTCATGGTCGATGGATGGCATACGAGGGACTCCACGCCCCCGAGACTCTCTGCGAGATTGATCAACTCCAGAGATTCGAAAAATCTGTTGAGGTCATGCCCCTCCTCCAATTCGAAGGAGAGCATCGCTCCGCCGTTCTTCGCCTGTTTGGAATTAACGGCGTATCCGGGATCGGTCTCCAATCCGGGGTAGTAGACCTTGGACACATCCTCGTTGGATTCCAGGTACTTTGCGATCCTGTAGGCGTTCTCGACGTGTCTGTCCATCCTGACCGAGAGCGTCTTGATTCCGCGGATGAGCAGGAAAGAGTCGAATGGTTGAAGGACTCCTCCTGTAGCGTTCTGGAGGAATGCCAGTCTCTCTGCGGTTTCCTTATCATTGACGACAGCCAAACCTGCGACCAGATCGCTGTGGCCTCCGAGATACTTAGTTCCGCTGTGGACAACAATATCCGCACCGAGTTCGATCGGGCGCTGGAGATATGGGGTCATGAACGTATTGTCCACGATGACCTTCACACCCTTCTCGTGTGCGATCTGTGAGAATGCTTTGATATCTGTTATGGACATCAGAGGGTTTGCTGGACTCTCCAGCAATATCGCCTTCACGTCATCCTTTATCGTCTTCCTGAGGTACTCGGGGCCCTCAGATTCCAATATGGTGTAGTTGATTCCGAAGTTCTTGAACACCTTATCCAAGACACGGTATGTTCCTCCGTACACGTTATGGGATATGAGTATCCTGTCGCCCGATTTGTATAGGGAGAGCACTGTTGTGATCGCCGCCATTCCGGAGGCGAATGCGAATCCCGCCACTCCGCCCTCAAGATCGGCGATGAGATCCTCCAGAACCTTCCTGGTAGGGTTGCCTGTACGCGAGTATTCGAACCCCCTGTTCTTTCCAATACCGTCCTGTTTGTATGTGGAGGTCTGATAAATGGGGATATTGACGGCACCAGTACGCTCATCGATCTGATTCCCGCCATGAATCAGAGTTGTATTCAACGAGTATTTCTCGCCGGTTCTTAGATTGTTCATATTTAGGTGTATTCAAACTTAGTATTTTATCATTTTCATATAGGAAATATATAATTTCTTATACTACTATAGATATTGACCTGTTATGGCCCAAGAAAGATACGGTCTGAACAAGGAATTAGCACAGATGTTGAAAGGCGGAGTGATCATGGATGTGACCACGCCGGAACAGGCGGCGATAGCCGAGGATGCAGGAGCATGCGCGGTGATGGCTCTGGAGAGGATACCTGCAGATATCCGTTCTGCAGGGGGAGTATCGAGGATGTCCGATCCCAAGATGATCAAGGGGATACAGGATGCAGTTTCCATTCCTGTGATGGCAAAGGTCCGTATCGGACACTTCGTCGAGGCCCAGATCCTAGAGGCAATCGAAATCGATTACATCGATGAGAGTGAGGTCCTCTCTCCCGCCGACGATGTTTATCACATCGATAAGAGGCAGTTCAAGGTACCATTCGTCTGCGGTGCGAGGGATCTCGGAGAGGCATTGAGAAGGATCGCAGAAGGAGCATCCATGATAAGGACCAAAGGAGAACCAGGTACCGGCGATGTGGTCCAGGCGGTCTCCCACATGAGGTCGATGAATTCAGATATCGCCAGGCTCAAGGCGATCAGGGATGACGAGGTATACGAATTCGCAAAGAAGCTCGCAGTGCCTGTAGAATTGGCACAATATGTACATGATAACGGAAGACTCCCTGTTGTGAACTTCGCCGCAGGAGGAGTCGCAACGCCGGCAGATGCAGCACTCATGATGCAGCTTGGAGCCGAGGGGGTTTTCGTAGGCTCAGGGATATTCAGATCTGGCAATCCCTCGAAGAGAGCTGAGGCGATAGTGAAGGCTATCACCAACTACAACAATCCGAAGATTCTGGCCGAGGTCTCGGAGGATCTTGGTGAAGCAATGGTTGGGATCAACAAGGATGAGATAGACAAATTGAACAACATCCGTATGGCGGAGCGCGGTCAGTAATGGTCGTAGGTGTACTGGCATTGCAGGGTGCTTTCGTAGAACACGAGGCCGTTCTGGACAGGTTGGGTGAGGAATGGTTCGAGATCAGATCGCTGGACGATCTGAAACGGGGGATGGATGGGATAATCCTGCCCGGTGGCGAATCCACCGTCCAGGGGAAGCTTCTAAGGGACTTCGGCATGCTCGATGAATTGAAAGCAAAGATTGGCGCCGGACTGCCTGTATTGGCCACCTGTGCAGGAATGATCCTATTGGCTGAGAAGATCGAAGATGATGAGACCGTTCACCTGGGGACAATGCCGGTCACTGTTAGGCGTAACGCCTTTGGAAGACAACTAGGTAGTTTCAATGCTAGAGGAGACTTCGGAGACCTGAAGGATGTGGAGATGGAATTCATTCGTGCACCTATCTTCACTGATATAGGGGGTGATGTTGAACCATTATCTATAATAAATCAGAAGATAGTCGCGGCTCGTTACAATAATCAGGTGGCAACCGCCTTCCATCCCGAGCTCACAGATGATACGAGAGTACATCAGTACTTTTTGAGCATTTTTCATCGATTTTTTACAGAAAGAGGCTCAAAAACCTCTTTCAAACTATTTCCCTATTTTCATATAGGAAATTGATTAAATACTAGTTGTGTGTTAGTGATATTCAGAAGCGACATCAAATGTCACTGAAATATTCGGATAAGAATATTGACGGAGATGCCGCCCAAAAAAAAGGAAGTGAAACAAATGTCAAATGATAACGTTCCAACAGGCCCAAACAACGCAAAGAATCAGAGATTCGAGACCCTCCAGCTTCACGTAGGTCAGGAGCAGCCCGATCCAGTTACGGACTCCAGGGCTGTCCCGATCTACCTGACCACCTCGTACGTGTTCCATGACTCCAAGCATGCAGCCGACAGGTTCGGTCTGAGGGATGCAGGGAACATCTATGGTCGTCTCACCAATTCAACGCAGGACGTGCTCGAGAAGCGTATCGCCGCTCTCGAAGGAGGTTCGGCCGCTTTGGCCTTGGCTTCGGGCGCAGCTGCCATTACTTACACGATCCTCAACATCACACACGCAGGGGACAACATCGTGTCCTCAAAAACCATCTACGGAGGATCATACAACCTCTTCCAGCACACATTGCCTACCTATGGGATCACAACGAAATTTGTGGAACCTGATGATTACGATGCAATCGAGAAGGCAATCGATGAAAAGACCAAAGCACTGTTCACAGAGACGCTGGGAAATCCTAACTCCAATGTATCCGATTTCGAGAAGCTTTCAGAGATCGCTCACAAACATGGAATCCCTCTGATAGTCGATAACACATTCGCAACCCCGTACCTCATAAGGCCTTTGGAACACGGAGCGGACATCGTAGTCGAATCCGCAACGAAGTTCATCGGAGGACATGGAACCGTTCTCGGAGGATTGATCATCGAGGAAGGAAAGTTCAATTGGGACAACGGAAAGTTCCCCGGACTCACGGAACCTGATGAGAGCTACCACGGCGTGAGCTTCTACAAAGCTCTTGGACCCGCAGCATTCGTAACAAGGATCAGAGCAGTACTCCTCCGTGATACCGGAGCGTCGATCTCCCCGATCACAGCATTCGTGCTGTTGCAGGGATTGGAGACCCTTTCCTTGCGTGTCGACAGACATGTTGAGAATACCCTCAAGGTATTGGACTACCTGAAGAACAACAAGAAGGTCAGAAGCATCAGCCACCCTTCATTCCCCGATCAGCCTACACACGCAATCTACAACAGATACTTCCCTAACGGTGCCGGATCCATATTCACCTTCGATATCGATGGAACTGAGGAGGATGCGAAGAAGTTCATAGACAGCCTCGAACTGTTCTCGCTCCTGGCGAATGTGGCGGATGTGAAGTCATTGGTCATCCACCCTGCATCCACCACACACTCACAGCTGAACGAGGCGGAACTGAAGGAACAGGGAATCTCACCCTCTACCATCAGGCTGTCCATCGGTACCGAGCACATCAACGACATCATCGCTGACCTTGACCAGGCATTCGCAAAGATCCGAACTAATCAGAAGGAAGAATCGAAAGAAGAAAAGAAAGGATTCCTGGGAAAAATATTCGGAAAGAAGGAGTGATAGAAAATAACCAAACAAATGCTGATCATCCCCATCCTTTCTTTTCCTCCTGGATAGGGCATTGCCTCCACCTTGGCATCACTACCGACCTCTCTTTCAGGGGTCGGCCTGATGCCTGCAAATTCTCATCGACTGTACTGCTCAATTCTCATGGTTTGCTTCATCATTTTGCGGCTCGACTCCTGTTGCGGAAGCCCCTGACGGGATGATCGAAGACCTTGCCCTCCAGGGCATCCTTCATCAGATCCCTCTTCTTGGTCTTCCTCGTTGCATATACGACGTTCCCCCTCTTTGCGGATTGGGCGTAGACGATGCCGCCGGTCTGCGGATTGGCGAACTTGTTGTAATCCTCGGATTCGATCCAATCCAGGAGGATCGCCTGTAGCAGCGGATCGTTAAGGGACCTCTCCCCACGGACCAGCTGTATTATCAGCTCATCGGGATCGAATGGACAACAGCCCGATTCCAAAGTACGACGTTTGATTTCCGGGAGGTTCTTCAGGACATCGGACAGCGATACCTTGTGCGACCTATCCGTTGGAAAATCATCCAATGTGATGGTTTCGGGTGGTTTTGGAACTGTCATGTAATATGTTTTCGCCAGGGACTCGAAACGTCCTATTCAAGCCCAAAAAGGCCATAATAGATTATTGAGGTTGGAATCTGGAATAGAAAGTACCGTATCCCTTCAGGCCCGCCATCTGTTCTCTATCTCTTTGAAGGCTGGTTCCACATACAGTTTTCCAGGCCCGGAATCGTTAATTGCGAAAAGTACGTTTTCTGCAATTAATAAAAATTATAATTGCGTAAATGCAATTATCGGCAATTATGAAGGAGGAGATCTACCACCCAAAGATATCCGGAGAGATCACTTCAGACGGTCTTCGTACAATGCGACGTAAATGGGGTTGGTAGATTGGTAACTGCAATGTAATGCCGCATTGGTAATGATTTCCCTTATCGCTTTGGGCAGCATTTCATAGACATCGCGGCGGGTAATACCCTCGGTTGTGTACGATTCCAGCCTAATATCTTCAGAACGAATGCATACGCGTCCTCAATATGGTCAGATGATTACTCAAAATCCGAGGGTACTCCCGCAGCTTTCTCGCCGAGGTCGAAGCAGCCTATGGCCGCTACCGCACCGATCACACCTTTGTTGTTACCGAAGAGGGAGATTATCTGGATACCTGTTTCCTCTGCCACCTTGATGGCATCCTCAGGCTTGTACAATATTGATTTGCAGCTCCATCCGAAATCCTAAAGTTTCGCAGGGATCTCAATCCCCTGAAACACGGTCATGACCGCATCCTCCGAGAATGAATTCTTCTTGATAAAATCCGCTGCATACTCGATAAGTGCCGGAATGTCCTCCTCCTTAACAGCAAATGATACTGCCGTTCCGCAGCAGTTAGTAGTCTTGTTGGGGGCATCGGGGTTGAGCTGGACTATCTTGTGTTCGATGAACTTCCCTATTGGGCACTGTGTTCCGAGCTTGAGTCCAGTGACCCATGTGGCCCCCTTATCCTTGTTATCGGTGTCATCGATACCGATTATCACACGCACCATCTTCGGGGTAATTATATCCACGTGTGCAATATGGGCGCCGCCCATCTTGAAATCATCCGGATATTCCGTACGGATGATGTCCGGGCATGCAGGCATGCATGCCCCTATGCCTACACTGGCACCTGCTATGCCGTACCAGCTGGAACGCACCTCGTCCCCCTCGATCCTTATCGATTTGATACCCATAGATCCGAGCTGCTGAGACACAGGACCGAACTTGAGCTCCTCTTCCCCGATCACTGCATCGGTTATGAGCATCGTGGACTTGAGCTTGACAGATCTTATCACACCTCCGCTGCGGCGCCTGTTCACTGCGTCCCATTCGGCAGGACCTACGGATGAACAGTTCTCTACGAACTGCACCCTCCCGTTCTTCTCATCCACCATGGTGATGAAGCGTTTGCAAAACATCCTTCCAGACTTATTCTGGACCTCTTCCGGCGTCAATATCGTAACCATTTAATCACCACCAATTTTTATTATCATGCAATTGACGGTTTTCCTGTAGCTACTGCGTGGACGATTGCTTCCAAAAGAATGTTGTGGCCACCCTCTGACGACCCGAATTCTCTTCTGTTCACTTCGATATCCACGATGGCGTCAATCGCTCCAGCATTTTCCACACCTTTACGGACCATTGACTCAGCTTCTTGCTTCGCAAATTCCACAGCTTCTTCCCTTTTATACGAACTTACAGCCTGTTCCAAGCTTCCAATCAACTCTTCCTTCGTGCTCATTTCATTATCCCTATTGTTTCACTCAGATATTCACCTATTTTCCTGTAGTAAAAACATAAAATCTATCTAATATTTAAAATATTGTTTTACAAAATAATCTGGATATACGCATCTCAGAGTAATTTCTATATATTCCTATAGGAAATAATGATATACATCTTGGAATATGATGTCAAGAGGAACAATGAAAGGATACCGTTTCACCACGCGTGCAGTACATGCAGGGAATGCCGTAGACAAGGAAACTGGAGCTATCAAGCGCCCGATCACCATGGCTAACAGCTATCAGCTCTCTTACGATCCGTCATCTTTGAATTGGTCAGATGCCGGAGAAAATCTCTACGACAGACTTGATGCCGTAACAAGCAAACACGATAGTCAGAACAATTGCTCCGAGCTCTTCCTGTTTCACATCATCCCTCCCTTTTGCCTTGATTGTATCCCGGAATACATTACTGAGGGATTAATCTATTCTAACGGACCGTCTGGCTGTTGAAATAGTTAGAATAGTTAGAATAATCCGAACTTAGAAACTCCTGGAAAATCGATAAGTCTACCGTGCGGGTTCCCTCAGGCCCGCCACCTTCTTAGCCAGATCTTCTGAAAAAATTCTATTGTTCAGGATTTTCCATACCCTCGGCGCCTCGTTCCGAGTCCGATCGCGCCCGTATCCTATTCATGGCTTATATGATGGAAAATATACAGATTCTGACATGCTGTTCATAATAACCGATAGGTCACTTGAATAGATGATTGAGGACGTCCGTCCTCCCTTATGCGAGCTAAGGGATTGGTTTTCCAAGATAGTTGGTGAGAATCTTCCCCCTATATACGATCTGGAAGATTGGCTGTCAAATCTACCCCCGAGGCCGGACGGTAAGAAACAATGGGCACTTCCAGCATGGGGCATACCACCTAGTTGCAGGCCAATACTCCGCCAAGGTGCTGTCGAGCTGGTTAATTACACCAATGACGGATTCGTCTGGTCCTTGAAAGCCTCCACTGGCCTGGACCTGGACTGGAACTGCTACGTCAACCAGCACGACAGCGGATACGGCGGATCCCGTCTCCGTCCGTTCGTTTCTATCCTGTTCGCATATTGGTACCTGGTCAGATACAGCGGCTTCATAGGCATATATTCCAGCGAATTCGGTTTCGTAGAAAAGGACACACCTGTCGCATCCATAGATATCAGTGAAAGAAAGAAAGGAATGTGCCCTATCAGGCTCGAACCCCGCCCCGACGTGCTCTATCTGTTCCATTCCTCCGGACGGCTCGGACCAGACTACGATACATCCAGGGCCCTGGACAAAATGGCGAAAGACAGGTACTTCCAGGGGTGGTACGAGGAGACAGAAGGCCTGACTTTCGATGGATTGCTGGATCTGTTCGGGAACTTCGTCTACGATGTGAACATCCACTCTTTATCCCGTTTCAGCGAGAAAGAAAAGGTTCTCCTCGACCCCATCGAAGTGCTGTTCCTGCACGGCTACGAATGGGACGATCCCAATCCGCCGAGGGCCCCAATCATCCACGACTCCTCGAAATACGATTGCTGCCCGGTGAAATACTACGCCTTGACAGGCACGACCACGGTCAACCGTCGTTCGAAAGGAGGGACGATGTCACTGCACGGATGCGAACCGGATTGCAAGATGGAACTGACGGTGTTCGTTGATCTCGAAAATAATGGGTGCCTCCGCTGATTCATTATCTACTCCTGAAAGAATGCGATATCATTGACGGCTGCTACCTTCAAATGGGCCTTGGTGTCGCCAGTAGGTTTTAACTCAAGCCATCTTTATCGAGTCGGCGCCCGCCCCTCGCTCGCTTCGCTCGCTCGTGTCGTATGCTCACCATCCGTCTATATGCAGCATAAACGCGCCGCCCACGCTGACGCGCCCCTGGCCAAAGGCCGACGGGCCGCGCCCGCGTGGCCTGCACTAAATAGAAAAGTCACATGAACAAATCATTCATCATACAGTAGATAGATCAAACGTCATCTTCTTCAGAATCCGCATTAAGGACGTCATTGATTTTTCCCGATATTACGTCATCCAGATTGCCCCCAAAAAGAACATCGCCAATCATGCTCAAAAAGATCTGAAGGATGATACTTTTCGATTCCGATAGGTACCTATCAGTGTCGTCCAAAAGCCCATCCATATTGGACATCTTGAGAAACAGACAGACAATCGAGACCTTAACAAAATCCGTTCTCTTCCTGAACCC
The DNA here is from genome assembly GCA_017524805.1 of Candidatus Methanomethylophilaceae archaeon. Classification (NCBI taxonomy): domain Archaea; kingdom Methanobacteriati; phylum Thermoplasmatota; class Thermoplasmata; order Methanomassiliicoccales; family Methanomethylophilaceae; species Candidatus Methanomethylophilaceae archaeon. The sequence goes on along the minus strand of JAFXUX010000023.1, from coordinate 60,285 downwards.
GTACCCGGTACGGAGGAAAACATCCACTCTCTTCTAGACACCTTCTCCGCACCTATAGCTAACCTGCGTCTCGGATTCGCTTTGTCCCTTGAACCCCTTGAATAACTCGAAAAAGGTACGGGTAACCGCACGATACATGTCGGCGATCCTATCCTCGGGCAAAGACGTGAACCCAGTATCGAATGGCTCAGACTTCGGGGCATCGGTGGGATTTTGGATCGGCTTCGGAAGGTATTCGACTCCGCAGCGGCGAAGGTACAGACTGGCGACATCCGAAGACATGCCCCTCAGCTCCGAATAGAATACCAGCGTATGCCTTATCGCAGACGATACGAATTCCGACCTGGAACTATAGAACCCCTCGCCCACAAGTTCGTCTACCTTTTCCATAACTATTTCCGGGATTCTGACTGAGAACTGCTCTTTTTTGGTATGTGACTCTAACATATTATTCAATGTGACGGTGATTTGATACCATTACGTATCTTTTTCGATGTATATAAGCCAACAGAACCCATACAGGCCCATGGCAAAGAATTGCTCTAAGGCCAAAACACTGAGAAAGAAGGCGCCAACAGACCGCGACGCTCGGAAAAGATCCCAAAGGGCACACAAGCAGAAAAGAAACCCCGACGGGACGTTCGCCAAAGGATTCGAATCCCAGAAGTCCAGTAAAAATCGCCCTGACAATAAAACTACGGCAACCACCAAAAAGACAAAAGCCGGCTACACCCCCAAGATGGTCGCTGTCACAAAAGTATTCGAGTTCAGATGCAGCAACGCTGTCCGGGACAAGGTGATTTCGGCGGTCGCGACAAACTTCACATGGAAGAGATTAGAATGATTAGCCATCTTGGAAAACCTGTTGTGTGGAGCGGATCGTTGCCCAAGAACAAGAAAGGTGCATATGGAAGAGTGTATGACAGGGACCCGGATGCTGTTCCGGAGTTCAGATTCATGGACGAATCAGGAGATGACACTATCGTGCATGAAATTCTCCATCACCTCAGGACTGTAGATGCCACCAGACGCGGATACTCCAAAACAGCGTATTCCGTTACAAAAAGCGGTATCAGCAGATTCGAAAACTTGACAATGTGATGCCTAAGAAAGATGTCAGCAATGCCGAAGAATCGGCCACGGTGGCAGAAGTGGAAATCCGCACAAAGCAACCGTCTGAGGACATTTCTGGATATTGGGCGGTGGATGAGCACACAGTGAACGGAAATGAAATTCGTGAAAAGGATCGCAAAACTCTGAGAAGAACAAAAAATGGATCCGTGCCAGACGGCACTGGCATTATCGGAAAGGATGCGATTAAGATGCTTAACAACAATTATCCGAGGACTATCATAGCATTCAGAACAACCAAAGACACCGCAATCCCTGCAATCTATTCGTTCAACAGGATATTCAACCTTCGCAAAAGGAGGAAATGGTGATAATGCCGTTGCAATGCAGATTCGACAGGCCCGACTACATCCTTGAAGACGAAGAGCAGAACATGTACGCCTATGCGATGCAGATCTGGATTATCCAGCGCGAACTCCGCCTTCCCCTCTGGAAATCCGAGATTTATGCCGGATTCCCCCGTAATTGGGGTCTGGCGAGAACCATAGAATTCCTTCCAGAATACGAAGGCCTCAGCATAGATGAAAAGAGAGAGTTCGAAGAATAGTGCCAAGTACTCGCAAGATCTGATGAAAGGTCCAAAGTAGAGGACCTCCGCCGTACGAATATCCAGATGAGGAGATTCAGGGAGCTCCCATGGGACGGAAGCGAGTTCGAATGCGACTGCGACCACATTCCTGAATTCGAGCCGGATCGCTTCCCCGAGACCCGTCAGAAAGAGATAGAGACAGAGGCGAATGCAATGAGAAAAGGTAAGACGAAGCTCCGCCGCTGGGTCGTCGGCGGAAAACTCACCGACGAGGAGTTCCGGGAGGTCCGCTACGCGACCCGCTCGTGGCTGCTGCAGGAGAGGGTGCCGCTCACGTTCGTCCAGGCCAGAATATTCCTCCATCACGAGAGGCCGGAAACTCTGGAAAGCATCTCCAAAGAGTTCGGCCTCCCCCTGGACAAGGTCAAAGAATCGGAGAAGCTCATCAGGGAGAAAGTCGAGGAGGCCATGGAGAGGCGCGAGGTCTTTTTCGGCCATGGCCCGCTGTACCCTCCCTGGTCCGAAGAAATACATGACCTGCATACGTCGGATGTTGCAACGGAACAACGGTGAGAATACGACCTTTCGGATCAAGGGATACTGGAAGGCGCCCCGCTAGAAGCAGTCGCCTGCTTGAGAGCCGTAATTGCCAACAGGCTATCATAGGTTTCAACAAGATTGTACTCGTAACCTGGTACCGTCCTGATACGCTTCCACAAGACGGTACCCTCGGACTTCTCCTCCGGCAGCATCCCGATGCGGTCCTTGAACCCCTTCCCGAACGACACGTCCCTCGTCCTGAAGCACTTGTTTCCGAGATGGGTGAAGAGCATGGTGCGCTTGCCCTTGTCCCTCACCGAATTAATGTCAGGAAGGCCTTTGATCGAATCGCGGCCGTCCTGAGTAAGACATTTCACGAGGTACTTGAACGGATAGGTCACCGCATCCCTCCCAGATTTGGAGCCCTGCTCGCTGACGATGCCCTCGAAGTCTATGAACACGTGCTTCCAAATGGGGTTCATGTCGATTGCCTTGCGGTAATCGGTCCTGCAGAGCTTCCTCATGAGCGGCCCCTTGCCGGTCCTGTCCAGAATCCTGGGGTCGCACAGCCTCCAGGACACGTTCCCGCCCTTGCCGACATGGCGCTCGACCGTCACCGGCTCGTCGAGGATGAAGATCATGTGAGGGGCCGGATAGCCCGATGACTGGGCTTCCTTCGAAGTTAAAGTCCCGTGCTTGCCGAAGATCTTGCTGATATTGGCGTTGAGCTTGTTGATGACGTTGTAGGTGCAGTCAAACCCCTCTATGGGCGTGGAACGCAGGGACGCCCACGCCTGTTCGGCGGTGAACTTGGTCCTGTCGAAGTTGACTGTACACAAGAGCAGCCTCGTCCTTCTCCTGTTTCTGAACCCGGCGACCGGCTCGTCGAAGACCTTCCCCTCGAGGGCGCTTTTCAGCGCATCCCTCTTCTTCGTCTTCCTGGTGGCATAGATGAGGTTCCCCCTCTTGGCCGACTGGGAGTAGATAACGTCCCCGTATCGAGGTTGACGAACTCGTTGTAGTCCTCGCTCTCCATCCAGTCAAGAAGAATCGCCTGCAGGGATGGGTCGCTGATCGACATGTCTCCACTGACCAGCCGCTTGATCAGCTCCTCCGTCTCGAACGGCCAGCACCCCGACTTGTCGGTGCGGCGCTTGATCTCGGAAAGGGCCTTCAGCACATCCGACAGCGGGACCCTCGGGACAGCAGATGGATGCCCCTGAACCGAGGTTACAGACATTCCTGGAATCGATATCAAATAAGTTTTCGCCGGGGACTCGAAACGTCCTATTCGACCCCGAAAAAGGGGCCAATAGAATTCATGAGGGCATCGCTGGCCCATACAAGTGACGTACCCCTTCAGGCCCGCCACTTCTCTGTCCGGTTATTCCGAAAGTATTCTGTTGCTAAGGACTTTCCATATCCTCAGCGCCTCGTTCAGGCCCATGCCGCAGCGCTCCCCGGATGCTCGCCGCCGAGGAGTACCCCATGACCGGCCCTCTCGCGACCTGTTCGTGGCTCCTTCAGGAGACTGTGGCAGATGCGATCGTCCAGGATAGACATGGACGTTCAGGAGCACAGCTTCCCCTGATTTTCTGAACCTCGTCGTCCGTGAATCCCAGATACTCAGTGCAATAAGAATACGCCGCGGAATAAGGATCCACCGAACTTACATCTATGCTGTCCCAGGCAATGTCGAACATGTCAGGTATCCTGCTGGGATCGGCGATGAGAAACATGTTCCTGTCGTAGGTGCAGCTCTTGACGGCCTCGTACTCCGGAGAACCTGTCTCGATATGGTACAGATTACAGAACGCCTTGGATTCGCATTCCCTCATCTCGTCCGCGGAACAGCCGCACAGCGACTGCAACAACAGGACAACGAACCCGGTCCTGTCCCTGCCTACATTGCAATGGACGAGGTAGGGGCCATCATTGTCCATTATGCCCTTGAGCACGGACACCGTCTTCTCCTTCTCCTGGAAATACAGGTATCCCATGGACGGCGCGACGTAATCCCCTTCCCTGCAAAGCGCAACGCAGTAACCTCCGAGGTCTTCAACGGCTTTCTTCACCGAATCGTCGCTGTAGGAGAGCGATATGAGGTACTGTATCTCAGCCTTCTCGGCCAATCCGTCCACGTAAGCCGACCTCGTCTGTTTGTCGGGGGGATACAGAGGACTGAACGACCTATACAGCATGCCAGGCTTCAAATCCCCTCCCGTGACCTCGTAGAAATTGGCGAACTCCTCGTCCGAAGCATAATCCGCTCTGACATCGGTGGAACCGGCATTGTATAGAGGCGTCTTCTGATATCTCTCGGATCCCCGGAGTAAGTAAGCGTCACCTCAGAGCCTTCAGGAACCGATATCAGCTTCCCAACGCATCCTATTGATAAGTACCCGTCTGACTCCACGTTGACGAATTTATCGAACATGAACGTACCCAGATAATTGCCCAGCAGTATAGCATCCTCGAATACCCTGTCTCCTGCCTGAATATCGAACAGCGCGCCCAAAGTTATCCCCTGTTCGAAGATGTCATCGGCTCTCACGTCGAGCTTGGGCTGGTTGTAGGGGCTCAGCCCCGTCACTACGCCAGTTACGGAGTACTCCTCCTCCGGTGAATCCGAAGGCCAGAAGCATGACGCGAATATGCTCCCGAATACCGCTATCACCAGCACAGCGGCCAATAATGCGTAGGACCTGGGTTTCATGACATGCCCCGTGCCGATTCAAACTATTAGCTTAACCCCCGTCCGACGGAAATCGCCGGCAGAGAAATGACTTCCGGGCGATTCGCGCCGGCGCCGAGACTGATCCAGCCATATGAGAACTGCAGATGCAGATCGGAAGCGGCCTCATCGAAACGACAGGAAAAACGGAGCAGGAAACGGCTGTGCCGGATTGCGAGGCACTGTGAGGCGCCCGTTCGCATGGATGAATGCGAAAAACAAGGAGCGCACGGACTTGGCCGCCGGCACATCGGTTTTGAGCGACGTGAACAGATTGCGTTGCTTGTTGACATCATAAAAGACTGATATTTGGGCCGCGTGACATTATGCCATTCAGAGGCTGTTCTGATTCAGATCCCAAACATAATCTAAACATCATCGGCATCCTTCGCCGAATGCTTAAGCCCGATTTGAAATCGCGACCGAGGTATCTGCCCCGGAGCATACCTGCCGGTAGGATAGGTGGCAGATGCATATCCCCGTCGGGCCCATACCAGCTTTCAAAAGATCCTTAAAAACAGGTTTAGGATACCTGTCTATATCGCGATGAATATGGGATGCTGGAAGGTTTCATGCCGCATTTTCGCATCTGCTCGGAAATCCATATATCGACACATTTTGGCGGGAATGATCCCAGTGCAGACAGTCTCCGCCGCCTTTGCGCGCCTCATTCCAGGATCGGGAACCTTCTGACCATCTTGGTCTCTCTCCATCTGGGATGCAGGGACAGTTTCTCGTATCCGCCCAGGGCATACACCGCCAAAATCCCTAGAACGAGCAATATATGGTAGTCGACAACGGGATTGTCTGACGGCGGCACGTGAATGGAATACATTACCAGCAGGAACGCGCACATGCCGAACGTTGTAAGCTTGGACGCCACCCCCAGAATGAGCGAGACTCCGAGCACCAGCAGGGAGGCCATCATCACAATGTCTATTGCCAAATTGCCTGCCAAAAACACATATAAATCCTTGAACACGCCGTCGGCCAAATAGACAACATACGACGATGGAGATACGCCGTCGATCCATCCGCCTCCGTGAGGGGTCTGGAACCCGAGCCCGAACATCTTGTCGAAGAACGGCCATAGCATGATCCATCCCGTGAGCGTGCGGAACGCCGCCAATATGTACAGGCCTGCTGCCTTTTCATGCATGGGTGCCGATAGCCTGACATGCAGATAACCTTGAGGGCAAAAACATCTCCGGGGAGCACATATAATGATGGCCTATCGGATCGCATTGTCTTTCAGAGGATACCGGCAGCCATCCATCCCAATGGCATTGCCGCCCATAGTCCTGGACGGAAGCCCCATAGCACAGCGTAGCGCGTCCTCTCTCCGGCTTGCTATGTCACGGCCGTAAAAATGCCGTGGATGCCCCGCCTTACGGATTATCTTTGAAAGATGGACGATGACCGCAACTGCGAAGCCACCAGGCATATCAGGGGCAGATTTGACGTCGGCTCCTTCCCCGGCATCTTCTCTGAAAGGTAATAGACCGGGTATGGCGGCAAATGCGTCTCGAGATACATTTCGCCCTCCTCTCCGAGGACGTAACGTCCGGCCATATCCACAGGAAGGCCGTTGACCGCGTGGAACAGTGTCATATTCCCGTCCTCCACAGGGGACAGAATATGGGCCCAGCCGTCCGCCGTGATATCATACGCGCGACAGCCGCCGTATCCTGTCTTCGGGACCGGCACGGCCACGCGTTCGCCTGGGCGCCGGCCCCTATACCGACAATCCGGGCAAAATACCGAGGGGATAGCGAAATATGGATAGCCAGACCGCATCGCTGCCTTCCGGATCCGGGAATCCGGGCTCGCCTATGGCCGTCAAATCGGCATCCTGACTACGGCAAAATCGATTGCTGGACGGCCCGAGGGGACCGTTCGGCGCCGTTGCCAGCATCAACATTTATCACGGGGCTGATGTTTCCTTTCAGACGGAACAACAAGCCGATTTGCAGCGGCGGATGCTCTGGCCATCGGACTTGTTGCCGAGGTTTTACTATGAAAAAAGAGAACATGGCGCTCCTGATCGTCTGCGCAGTGGCAGTGCTGGCCATACTGGCCTGCCTGTTCATCACACAGGGCGATAAACAGGACAAAGACGATCATGTCGAAAAACCCGAGCTGGTGCCGGTGACCGTAGGGGCATACAACGTATCGTATCTCCCCTACGACCCCAACGACCCCCGCTACTACGATGATCCGAAGCCGGCCTCCGAATACAAGACCGGCGACTATCAGTTCATGACCATCAAAGGGGAGAAAGAGGTTCTGTACACCACTTTCGACAACTACGTCAGCCTTTACAAGAACGACTACGCAGACGGCTATTCCGGCTCCGTGACCAGCGCAGGGAACGCCGCCACCTGGACCATCAAAGACAAGGACGGAAAAGAGATCTACCACCTCACCGTGGATGCGGACAGACAGGAATTCAGAAGCCACGGCGATACCTTCCAGGCGATCAAGCGCCATGACGGCAAGAACACCCTCATGGACGGCCTGAGCTTCCAGGTCACCGAAATCAAGAACGCCGGAAAGGAATCCGTCTACTCCTTCAAGGGCTACGGTCTGGATCCCATCATGCATGAAGGGAAGGCATACCTGCCCATCGGGCTTCTGTCCATGCATACCCAGCACGACATCGAACGCGCGTTCCTCTACTCCTCCAAGGACAGCATGCTGCTGGAATACGCTGACGCCGAGCAGAAGAAATCGTCGTTCTCCTACGAACCTTACGGAGAGTTCGCGAGCATAGACAAGATAATGTCCGGCTCTATGGCCCAGTATGAGCAGGGCGAGGGGGAAAAAAGCACCATCGTGCCTCCCGCCTACATGCTGGAGCACACGAAGAAACTGTTCACCTGGATAATCGACAACTACTACGGCCTCAGAGAAGTCCTGGGATACAAAGACATGAGCGACTACGTGGACAATACCGTCTACAAGGACTCGCTCCTCTCTGAAGACGACAGAACCCGCTCTTCGGCCTATTCGGTCCTGGTATCCCTGCTCAACGACGGGCATACCTCATTCGGCAACTCCTTTTATCTGAGGGAAGGCAGCGTATTGGCGCCCACCAGCTACCCGCAGACCCTGCTCAACGACCGCTCAGCGTTGAACCGCCTGCTGAATCCTATAAGGGAGGCCGAGATAGCCAAGGCAGGGGAAACAATGGAAAAGGAGGACGTCAGATACAGCTCCGACGGAAAGACCGCATACTTCTCGTTCGACGAGTTCATGATCGCCCACTACTACAAGGAAACCCCCACCGAAAGCGACTTTTACAGGGACACCTACCATGCCTTCCTGAAGAATCTGAAGGACATCAAGAACAAAGGCGGCGTGGAGAGGGTAGTCATCGACGACAGCCTGAACGGCGGCGGATACGTGCTGGTCCTGGGAAAGCTCCTGGCGCTCATGTCCAAGGACAACAATGCCAGCCTCTACCTGAAGAACGACAACAGCGGCGCCGTGACAAAGTACTCCTTCCGCGTGGACACCAACGGCGACGGCGTATACGACGCCGAGGACTGCTACGGCCAGCACTTCAAGTTCTACATAATCACCAGCCCCTATTCGTTCTCCTGCGGCAACGCAATGCCTTTCTATGCGCAGAAAAACGGGTTCGCCATGACGACAGGATCCAGATCGGGAGGAGGGGAGTGCACTGTCGACACCGTCGCTTTCCCCTTCGGACAAACCATGTTACACTCGTCGTCGAATCATATAGGGCTGTACAACGAGACCACCGGCGAATTCACCGGCGCGGAAGCCGGAGTGGATCCCAACGTACCGACGCAGTTCAACATATATGATGTGGACAAAACCTCCGAAATCCTGGCCAGCTACGAAAAAATGAACGGTCTCTGACCGGATTTCAGGACAATAAAGGGGCGAAAAGCCCCGCCTTTACTTCTGAGGCCGCAGAACAGCATCGTTTGCTCGCAGACATCCATAAACCTCAGCAAATACGGCCTGAACCACCATATACTTCCTGACAGCCCCGATACAGCAGGAATCGCCGGTTTTTATGGCAAATGCATGGGCATCCGCTTTCAAAACCGGGCGGTGGCTGATTCATCCCAATGTTATTACGAATTCTAAATTAGTATGCCAATATATTTCAACGAAAACAGTATTACGATGATCATGGTTTGTAATAATAATAGCCCCGAAGATCTCCGCAGGCTGAACAGAATGGTTTATGGGCACGAGAACTGGCTTTACGGCGCGGAGATCAAAGACGGGAAAGTCACCGTCATGGGCGGATACGGCCACCGCATGGTGTCCGACGGGCCAATACCCGCTTCGTACTCCAAGATAGCCATCTTCAACGAGAAAGGCCCCCTTGATGTCGAATACAAGCTGGAGACGACCGAAAAAAACAGCAAACTCACATTCGACGATACCGACGACGACATCTACACGGTCTATTTCGGATGCGAAAGCAGCATCATCTGGGTCATAACAGACGAAGGATGGTTCAACGGCCTCAAGAAAGATTTCAAGAACGTGAACCGCTCCGCAGCTTATCAGGTCATCTCGAAGAAGGTCATCTCCAAGACCGGCACCCCCGGGACCATAATGAATTCCATCATAGACATGCAGCTGAGCTGCGTGAAGCCCAAGAAAGGATAGACCGTGTCGGCTCAGATCATCTACGAAGGCAAACCCCTCAAGAACGTCAAGGTCGCGGTTTTCGACAAGGCCGCGGAGGACACCCAGAACTATGTCACAGACGAGAACGGAAAGATCTCCTTCGAAGCCAAATCCGTCGGGGAATATCTGGTCGTTGTAAGATACGCCGATGCCAGCAAAGCCGTTGAGGACGAATATGACGAAGTCATGAACGTGATGTCCCAGACGTTCGAGTGTGCGGAATGAAGACCGTAATCTCGACAGGAAAAGGAGGAGTCGGAAAGACCACCACCATATCGTCCGTCGCGACCATGATGGCGCGCGAAGGCCGGAAGGTCGTCGTCTTCGACACCGACCCCAGCATGAACCTGGCGATGACTTTGGGGATACCGTTCATGGAAGTCCCCACCATCGCCGACGAAAGGGATGAGATCGGAAGGGAGCTTGAGGAGGACGGAATCTCCGAGATCGGCCGGAAGGTCATTGAAGAGCACTCTAAAGTCAACGCCGACGGCATACGCGTAGTGGTCATGGGCGCAATAGAGCACGGCGGCGGGGGGTGCCTCTGCGCCCCGATAAACCTCGTCAAGATGCTCCTGAACTATCTGGGCTCGGACAGATGCGAAGAGAAGTACGACATAGCTTTCGTGGACTCCCAAGCCGGGCCGGAGATCCTCGGAAGAGGGCTTGCCAGAGAGTTCGACTGCAACGCTGTCCTGACCGAGCCTACCCCCAAGTCCGCCGAAGTCTCCAGGCAGGTCGTGAAGATGGCCAAGGATCTGGAGGTCAAAAACAACCTCCTGATAATCAACAAATCCGAGAGCGAAGAGGACATAAAGAGGATGTCGTCGTTGGTCGGACTGAGACCGGACGAAGCCGTCCGCATCAGATACGACCGCTCAGTGATACAGGCCGACAGAAATGGCGAGACACTCATGGATGCGTATCCGGAATCGGACGCGGTGAAAGACCTGACAGCGGTCAAGAAAAAGATAGAGCAGATCATAGGGATGTGAGATGTGCGAATTCACAGTATATCTGGACGGGCACGAAGACGGCAACATCGTAGCCGACAAGGTCATCAAAGCGACAGTGAAGCCCGAGTATGTAGCCCTCATGAACGTAGAAGGGAATGTCATCAAAGTCCCCAAAGCGGCCATCACCAAAGTGGACACGATCATGGCAGAGCTGTGGCTCGCTTCCGTGCAGCGATGACTCTGACTGGAAAACATATTCCGGGGGCGGACCAAGCTGGCCCGTCCCATCACCTCTGGAAGGCGCTCCCATGAGAACTGGCATCATCGTTCTGGGCCAGAACTCGGATTCTCCTGGCGGAAAGCTGATGGCCGAAGAATGCGCGGAATACCTGATATCCCGCGGCCGCAAGAACGTCCGCATAGCGTATCACAAAGGCTCTCCAAACTCTTCTGACGTCATCTCGGAGATGTGCCACAAAGAAGGCATCAAAACGTTCTCCATCCTTCCTCTGGCCATATCGGAGGGGCAGACGACCGTATGGGACATGCCCAAGAGGCTGTCGCTGCCGGACAACGCCGGATCCTGGACGATCCTCGATGGGACGGAGATCGCCACCAGATTCTCCACCGCCTTAGGCTTCGACCCGCGCATGGCGGAAGCGATACGCGAATCCCTGGGAGAACCGCGCGAAGGCGATGCCGCGCTTCTCATCGCCCACGGATCCAAGATGTCCCATTGCAGAAAGGATATGGAATCCTACTCCGAATTCTTGGAAGACAAAGGGTGGCCGGCGGCGGTCCGCTACTCCAGGATAGGCGAGCCGGATGCGGAAACCGCGATAAAGAAACTGATATCGGATGGAGCCAAGAGAATAACGGCCATCCCTATGTTCGTATCCTTCGACGGGCCGTCTGCCGTAAGATGCGCAGAGGCCCTGAAGAATGCGGGAGCCGAAACCAGGATCGCCGATCCGATCTCCCATCTCAATGCATTCAAGGAGATCCTGGACAGCAAAGTCCCAGAAGACTGGCGACGGCTTGGCTCAGGGTCTGACGGCAGACAGCCTGAATCTGTTGAATCCCCCGGCGTTCCCGGCCTCCGAAAGGACGTCAAGATCTTCGGTAATGCCCTCGCATCTTATCTCTGCGAACCCTGCTCTAGCGGCCGCGGCGACGTCCCAAGCGGGGCGCTCGACGTAAGTCAGCGGGAGATCGCGTTTGAACCCGCGGGCCTTCTCGAAATCTTCGGGCTTGTATGAGCAGGGCGGAGACTTCCCGTTTTCCCTCTCGTATTCGTTCCTCTGACCGGAGTATTCGCTCCTGATATCGAAATCCTTCCCCCTGGCAGGATGCGCCCCGTCGAAATAGACCAATGATCCGCCGCTTCTGAGGACGCGGAACCATTCCCTCATGGTCTTGTCGGGATCGGGCATGACCCACATGACATCCCTGCTGATTACAAGATCGAACGCGCCGTCTTCGAAAGACATGCCGTCGGAATCCATGACTAAAAACGTGGGAGACACCCCGAACTTTGCGGAGTTCTTGGCGGCTTCCTCTCTCATCTTCTCTGAGACGTCTATCCCGGTGACATCGTGTCCGGCCTGAGCCATGATTATCGAGAACACTCCGGGCCCGCAGCCGACGTCCAGCACCTTCAAGCGGCCGGACGGCGACTTCGACTGTATCAGATCCGCCCATCTGCTTCTCCTCGGCTCTGCAAGGTCCACCGGTACGACCACGCCGGTGAACCCTGGGGCCGACAGATCCCAGCCTTCCCTTATCCTCCTTTTCAGATCGCTGTTTTCCCCGTCCATAATTTCTTCACCTTGACCTTGGAAGAACGAACCCATCGGGTGTGTGCCCATCATCAGCATTGCGAGCAAAACTGAGCATGGTAAAAGATAGCCCCCGAAGGGGCCTTGATCATTGTGGTTTCGATGCGGAGAGCCGGAACATCCGATACTCTCTGTTAGGATCCTTGTATCTGGGATCCGATTCGACGCCGAGGAAATCGGCGCATTCTATGCCGACGAAACCTACCTTCGCGGCATTCTCCAGATCCCATTTCGGACGCTCCACGAAGGACAGCGGAAGCTCCTTCTTCCATCCTCTGGTGACGTCGTAGTTCTCTTTGGTCACGGAAGTCTTGACCGGTTTCCCGCCCTCTATCCTTCCGATGCTCTTGAGGTCGTGGGCCTTGAAGTCGTAGTCCTTCTCCCTGGCGGGATGTACCCCATCGAAATAGAGGAGCCTCCCTCCAGGCTTCAGCACTCTGAGCCACTCTTTGTAGACGGCTACGGGATCCGGCATGATCCACAGGACGTTCCTGTTGATGATCATGTCAAAGGAATTGTCCGGAAACTCGAGGCGGTCCGAATCCATCCTGACGAACTCGGGCGATGCGCCTGCCAGCCTGGAATTGTTTCTTGCCTCTTCCAGCATGCTGTCGGAGATATCTATCCCGACTGCGTCGTGCCCGGCTTTGGACATCAGGGTGGCGAACACCCCCGGCCCGGTGCCGACGTCCAGTATCCTCATCCTTCCCTCCGCAGGAGCGAAGGAGAGTATCAGATCCGTCCATTCCTTGCTTATAGGCTCATGGAAATCGTCTGACACGACGTTGGTGTAGCCTTTGGCGGACGCGTCCCAACCTTTTCTTATGGTGGATTTCAATTCTTCGCCCATATCGCTGCAACTCCGTCGGCGGTCATTCCTCTGAGGGGAAGGCCACTTCGGCATCGTCCTCATACTCCTCGTCAAGAGGCTCCAGGACCTGGATGTGCTTGTTCCCTTTGGCGTCCCTGATGATGTCGGCTTTGACGCGGTAGACTTCCGCCAGCATCTTCTCGGTGAACATCTCCTCAGCGGACCCTTCGCCATATACGGTGTTCTCCGATATGACGACGACCCTGTCGGAATATTTCAGAGCGACATCGAGGTGGTGGAGGGTCATTATCGTGACGCAGCCGCGCTCTTTGGTGACCTTCCTTATGAATTTTATCAGCTTGAACTGGTGGTACAGGTCCAATGCGCTTGTGGGCTCGTCCAGAACGAGGACCTTGGGGTCCTTCACCAATGCCTGGGCTATGAAGACCAATTGCCTCTGGCCGCCGCTGAGCTCGCCGATCTTGCGTCCGGCATACTTCTCGATTCCCAGAAGCCTCAGGACGCCCGTGACCTTCTCGACGTCCTGCTCGGACACGTAGAAGGACAGCGACTGCACCATTCCCAGAAGGACTATCTCGAAGACGTTCAGCTCGGCTTCGCAGTCCGTATTCTGCTCCATGTAGCTCATGATGCTGGGCATGTCTTTGCGGGTGACGACCTAATCGTCGAAATACACGTCCCCCTTGTGCTTATGGAGGTCGGCGATGCATTTCAGCAGGGTGGTCTTTCCAGCGCCGTTGGCGCCGATTATCGTCGTGATCTCCCCGGGGAGCGCCTCGAAGCACACATCCCTGAGAACCGGGGTGTCGCCGTATGAGAATCCGACGTTATCCACGCGGACCTTCATGCTACCGCCTTCTTTTTCTTGAGGAGCAGGTAGAAGAAGAATGGCACTCCAACCAAGGAAGTCAGGATACCGATGGGGAATATCACACCGTTGCCTATGACTTTGCTCGCGACGTCCGCCATGGTCAATATAGCGGCACCGCACACGCAGGACATCGGGATGAGGAAACGCTGGTCCTCGCCGAGGATCATGCGGGCCACGTGGGGACCGACTATGCCTATGAATCCGATGCAACCGACGAACGCGACGCAGGTCGCGGTCAGAAGAGAGATCGCCACGAACATCCACTTCCTGATGTTGTTGGTGTCTATTCCGAGGGCGGCGGCCTTGCTGTCCCCGAGCTTCATGGCAGTCAGGAACCAAGCCTTGCGGTAGATCAGTATGAAGATGATCACGAACATGGCCAGGACTATCGGGATGTTCTCCCAGTCGGAACCGGTCAGGCTTCCGAACGTCCAGAACACTATGCCCTGGAGAGCCTCCGGAGAAGCCAGATACTGCATCAGAGCTTGCAAGGCCTGGAAGAAGAACACCAGACCGATACCGGCCAGCACCATTATGTCGGCCGAGAACCCTTTGACTTTCGCGACGAGGAATATGCCTCCGCAAGCGAGAAGGGCGAACAGGAATGCGCTTCCGGGAATCAGGTATTCGCCCAGAACTGCCATGCCTCCTAAACCGGTGACCATCGCCAGAGCGGCTCCGAACCCGGCTCCCGCGGATATTCCGAGGGTGTAAGGGCTGGCCAAGGGATTGTTGAGCATGGTCTGCATGATCGCACCGGCGAAACCGAATGAAGCCCCGCAGATCAGGGCCATCAAACCGACCGGGATCTTGATGTCGAAGACGATGATGTGCATTATGTCGTCTCTGCCGGGGTGCAGCAGATTGTCTATGATCACCGCCGGATCGATATACGTCGAGCTGAAAACGACATCCAGGAAGAAGAACACGACGCACAGGACAATGCCTATGGCTATGATCATGTATTTCTTCGCAGAGTACTGGGTGTAGTTGAAATTCTGAGATCCTATGGCATCGTTTACGAGTTTCTTCTTTTCTTTGTCGCTCATGGAAACTCCGGAATTAAGGGCGCTCTCAGCCGACGGCAGCGTGGCAGCAACCATTTATGCATATTGCCGCCGGCAATGAGAGCAGTTGTTTATATCATCCAACATACAATAAATAACATTCCTTTGATACGTTCTAACCGAACAGGATTTATGGAATATATTGCCAATATGATTGTCTTTGCAAAGAACCTACGCGTCGGAGACGGCCTCCCTCAAACGTTTGGCGATTGGCATTGCATCTTCTCCGCACGGCTGTGGATTTCCCCTTCCGCTCATTTTTGCTTCGATCAATCATGAAATCGGGGGCTATGGGCCCCCTCGTTTTCATTTGGTATAGTGATGGAACCAGTTGCCGTAGAGATCGAAAGGCATATACTCCTCGTAGAATTCCGCAAGGTCTTTGGCAGGATCCAAATCGGCGAACTCGTCCGGCCAGATGACCTTTGCCACGAACTCTATGGCGGTGTAATCCCAGACGTCTCTGGACAGCCCGTGGTATATCACGTATACCTGGTCGTTCTTGTACGCATCCAAACTCTTCCATCCGGCTCTCTTGTCGAAGTATCCGTCGACACGCTCGTTGGTGAGATCCGAAGTGGCGGTGAATCCCATCGCTATGTAGTCTTTCACCGACGTGTCCCAGAAAGACCCGGTGAACAGTATGCGATCAGGGTTGCTGCTCAGGATGAAAGGCTCATCCAAAGGCGCGTAGCTCTCGCTCTTGTTGTATACGACATTAGCGCCGAGGTTGCTGGCTATGGCGCCCCACATGTTGTTGTCCGGATAGCTGTTTCCAATCTTGTCCGGGCCTCCGTTGGCGCATTCTATGAAGATCGTAGGCCTTTCCTTTCCGGTGGCGAGGATCTGGGCGACCCTGTCGTACACCTGGCCGGCTTTCGTCTCATACAGGGTTGCGAGCTGCTCCGCGCGTTCCTGCTGTCCGAACATCATCCCCAAGATCCTGATGGATTTGGTGATGTCTTCGATGGACTCCGTGTGGTAGTTCATGTAAATTATGGGGATTCCGGCCTTGTCGAAAGCGGACTTCACGCCGTTGCTCTCGATGGCGGATTTGCTGCCCAAGTTCACCACAAGCGCATTGGATCCGAGAAGAAGCACCCTTGAATTGTCCCAATCGGTCCCTATGGCACCGATGTTTGGAAGCTCTTTCAGCTCAGGCATTCCTTCCAGGTATGCGTTGTACAGATCCATGCGGTTCTTGAACCCTCCGTCCAAACCGACGAGGTATTTGGGCAGGTCGTCGCCTACGAGCGCGGCGATTCCGAAGAAGGGGCCGCCGCTGCCGGTGGTCTGGGTGGCGACTGCACCGAAGGTGTGGTCGAAGGTGAAGGTCTGGCCGGCAAGATCGGTCACGGTGTAGGGAGCACAGGATTTGTTCGTAGCCTTTTCAGTGGTAGGCTCCGGAGTCTGTCCGGTATCATACTTCAAGAACCAAGTTCCGCTGAAGTCGAAAGGCAGATACTTGTCGTAGAACGCTTTGAGATCCGCGGTCGGGTTGTAATTGAACTCGTCGGGCCAGATCATGTTGGCGATAAACTCGAGCGAACAGAAGTCGTATATGTCTCTGCCAAGGCAGTGGGCGATGATATAGACCTCGTTGTTCTCGTAAGCCTGGAGGCTCTTCCATCCTGCCCTCTCATCGAAGTATTTGTCCACGGTCTTCTTGGCCTGCGCTTCAGTCACTCCGAATCCCATGCGTATGGCATCGGGCTGGTTGGGCCAATATGATCCTGCGAAGAAGATTCTGTCAGGGTCCTTGGTGAGGACGTAGCTCATGTCAAGCTTGCCTGTCTTCTCGGCGATGCTGTTGCCTCCGCACTCGTAGATCAGCTTGCCCCAATCCTGAGTGTTGTCTCTGGACTGCCCGGTGGCCGAGGGTCCCAGCTGCCCGGTCTCGTTATATACATCGATGTAACCGTTGCTGTCTATGAGTCTGGCCGCCTTCTCATAGATGGGCTTGGTCTTGGATTCGTAAAGATCCGCCAGCTCCTGGGCCTTCGCCTCTTTGCCGAACATCTTCCCGAGGTTGATGATGGTGCTCTTAATGGTGTCTATGTCTTCTCTGTGGAAATCCACGTAGATGATCGGGATGTTGGCTTTTTCGAACGTCTCAATGACGTTGCCGTTCACCGCATCTGTCTTGACCCTCTCGGGGAGAATCAGCGCCGTCGGCTTCAGAGACAGAACCTTGGTGTTGTCCCAGTCGGTTCCTATATCGCCTATTACCGGCAAACTCTTCAGCTCAGGCATGGATTTGCAGTACGCTTCCCATGAGTCCATACGGTACAATGACGGCGTGCTGTCTATTCCGACGAGATATTTCGGCAGATCATCGCCCAAAAGGGCCGCCATCGTCACGAAAGGCCCTCCGGATATGCTCCATTGAACGGCAACGGCGCCGAATGTATGGTCGAATGTGTAGGTGTTGCCCAGCGAATTGGTGATGGTATAGGGGTCGCATTTCACGTTCACAGCTTTCTTATCTGCATCGGGGGAATCGTTGCTGCCATTGTTTCCGTTCCCCTGAGTCAGACAGAAAGCCGCGATCGCCGCGACGGCCACCACTGCGACCACTGCCAAGGCAATCAGAATCTTCTTGTCCATTTGATCACCAAATCATGATGCTCGGCCCTTTTCGAATGACAAAGAACCATCCATCAATGAGTTGGCATTACAATCCTACTATATCATGTTATGCATACGAATTATATATTATTGGTATTTATATACATACTAATAAAAAAATTAGTGTTATTAAACACACTATGATAATGAATTGATTATGCAATAACAGATATAATGCTCCAATAATTGTTGCAAACGAATTTTTTGACCGGCTTGATCATACAGAATATTCGGCAATATATCGCTGAATTGTGAACATTTTTATATCCCTAGCATATACGAATCGATGGGTGGAACGCAAGTTTGCGGAACGATGAGAGCCATTCCGCGCTTGCGTCCAGCTGATAAACACGCTGAGAGCTTTGCTTGCAGCAGCAAACCACGGACGGACCAAAGGACGAACATGGCGGCTTCGGAGAAAGAACTGGAAAAAATGCTGGGCGACCCTCGCAAGGCCATTGCGTCTATGTTCATACCTCTGCTTGCGGCTTTAGTCGTGGGACAACTGAATTCCTTTGTGGACACTTTCTTCACCAGCGGTCTCGGAATCGCTTCCAGCTCTGGCCTATCTACGATCATCCCGATCTACGACGCATTCATTTACATAGGGATAGGGATGAGCGTGGGGGCCACCACCACCATCGCATTCCGTCTGGGGAAGGGCGACCGCGAATCCGCCGGAAGGATCGCCTCATTGACCGTGAAATGGTCGCTGATACTGTCGGCCGTTGCATCGATCATAGTTCTGGCTTCCGCCGACGCTGCAATAGACATCATGGGAGCGGGCGATGTCCGCAGCTACTGCTGGGAATATCTTCTCCCCTTCATCGTCCTGTCTCCCACGATAATCGTATTCCAATCTCTTGGAGGAATGCTCAGAGGAGAGGGCGCCGCCAAGAGATCCACGGTGATCCAGATATCCGCTGCATTCCTCAACATGGCATTGGATCCGGTGCTCATTTACGGCCTGGGATTGGGGCTCACAGGCGCGGCTCTGGCAACCTGCATATCCTACGCCGTATCCATGGCCATTGGTTTCAGGTGGTATCTGAATGGGTCCACAGCGGTCAAACTCTCCTTCAGACGCTCTGAAAGCGACATGAGCTACCGCAAGGAGCTCTTTGAGATTGCCGGGCCCAAGACCGGGGAGCAGCTGATCACCGCCGTCACGGACATCATCCAAAGGATATTCCTCGTAATCGCCGGCGGAACCGTTGCGATCATGCTCTATAACCTCCCCTGGAGATACGTGTCCCTCATAAACCTCCCATCCGCCGCTTTGGCTACAGCGATGATACCCGTCTGCGCGGCGGCCCTCGGAGCCCGCAGACTGGATAAGATGAAGGACGGCTTCGGATACACTTTCAAATGGTCGCTGCTGATGTCTTTGATCCTGTCCGCGATGCTGTTCATCTTCGCGGATATCTTCGCGATGGCATTCACTTACGAGGAGACCATGATGGAGATCCGCCCGCAGCTGGTGTGGACCCTCAGATGGTTCGCTCTTTTCATACCGGCCAGCTGCGTCCGCGCGTTCCTGGCATCGGCTCTGCAATCCATGAAGCATTCCAAGGATGCCATGCACGCCAATCTTCTGTGGTCGTTCATCAAGCTCGCCCTCTACGGAGTGGTATGCCAGCATGGATTCGAAGCGATAATCTACGCTCTGACCTTCGTGAGCTATCTAGGCATAGGAATCAACTATTTCCTGTACTCGCGCGCCCTCCGCTCGACGGAAAAATCGGTACAGCCTTCAGAAGTGGTATGAACGGAAGTGTATCGCCCAGCTGACCGCGACGCTGACATACCGTTGATCTCATCGTTCTCAGACTTTATCAAAACTCAATAAAATGTTTTGGACGGGCCCCGAAGGGCGCCGCCCATTATGGGATCAGACCTTTCCGCGGGATCTCAGGAAGAAGAAAGCCAGAAGGGCCAGGATCACGATGACCGCAGCGATGCCGACATAGAGCAGGGTGTTGTCCGATCCGGACGGAGTTGGGGTAGGAGTCGGCGTGGGCGATGGCTCGGCATTGACCGTCACCAAGCAATAAGCGCTCTTGTACCCGTCATTGGTAGAGACCGTTATCGTGGCCTGTCCTGCGGACACTGCCTTCACATTCCCGTCACCGTCTACAGTAGCGATCAGATCGTTGCTGGACTCCCAGTGCACCGACTTATCCGTAGCATTGTCGGGGGATACCGTCGCATTCAGCTTCAGGCTCTTGCCGACATCCAAAGAAGCTTTGGTCTTATCCAGACTTACTCCGGTGACGTGGATGGGAGCTGGGACGTCTCCGGTCTCGCGGAGGACGCCGTCGCTGCCTTCGAATGCGTGGCCGCGGAGATCGGACAGAGCGGTGACAGTCTTCCCGCTCTTGTCCTGGAACTGGACGGAGAACGCGTCTTTGCCGAGTTCGACCAGATCGTTCCCGAAGGAGACGTAATTGAGGTTCCTGTCATACTGGAACGCACCGTATTCGATGGTCTTCACCGAATTGGGTATCGTTACGGATTTGAGTGCGGAGCATCCTGCAAACGCACTGCCCTCGATGTAGGTGACGGAGCCGAGATCCAATTCGCTGAGGCTGGAACAGCTGTAGAACGCACAGGAATGGATGGTCCTCAGAGTGCTTGGTATCTTCACGGAAACGAGCTTCTCGCAGCCATTGAAAGCATAGCTGCCGAGGTACGTCAGAGAGTTGCCGAAGTCTATGGACTCGAGCGCGGAATAACTGAACGCGTCATCTTCGATCGTCGTGACAGAATCGGGGATTGTGATGGACTTGATATTGCATTCCCTGAATGCGCTGTCTCCGATGCTGGTCGGAGTGCCGACAAAGACGACTTCGGTGACGTCTGTTCCCCAGGGAGCTTTGTGGAAATCGCTGTACATGGGGCCGGTACCAGAGATGGTCAGTTTGGTTCCGTTGAGGACCCAGGTTAGATTGTCCCCGCACTTCTGGGGCTCGTCCGATGCCTCGCGGAGAACTCCGTCGCTGACGGATCTGTAAGTGTGTCCCGCGAGATCGATGGGATTGGTTACCTTGCTGCCGCTCTTATTCTGGAATTCCACGGAGAACGCATCGTTTCCGAGCATCTGCAGGCCGGTCCCGAAGGTTACGGTGCTCAGATGGGACGCTCCGTTGAACGCGTTGCTCTTGATGGTCCTCACGGAGTCGGGGAAGGTTAGCGAGGTCAGCGAAGGACAGCCTGAGAACGCTCCGCTTTCGATGTTCTTCACTGAGCTTCCGAAGGTTACGCTGCTGAGAGAGGAATCTCCCTTGAACGCATCGGATTCTATGTCCACGACAGAGTTTCCGATGGTGATGGACTTGAGGGAGACGCAGCCGGAGAATGCGCCCTTGCCAATGCTGTTGACCTTGCTGCCGATGGTCACTTCGGTCAGGGACGAATCTCCTTTGAAAGCGTCGCCCATTATGGATATCATTTTATCGGAGATGGCCACAGATTTGAGGGAGACGCAGCCGGAGAATGCGCCCTCGCTTATCTGCCTCACATTGCCGAAATCTATGGATGAGAGGGATGAGCAGTTGGTGAATGCGTTCTTCCCGATGCTGTATGGGTTGCCAAGGAAGACAACTTCGGTTACAGAAGTCCCCCAAGGCGTCGCCTTGCTGTCGTAGTCTTCCATGTCGTCTACGCCGGATATGGTCAGCTTGGTGCCGTCCAGACTCCAAGTCATGTTGTCTCCGTTCTTCCCGCAGTTGCCGCTGGTTGCGTCGGAATCCCCCGCAAAGGAGATGACCGCGGCCAGAGAGATGGCGACTACCAGGAAAGCGATGACCGTCTCTTTTCTGAGGTAGAAACTTCCGCCCCGTTCTGAGATGCCGCATTTATCATGCATGTGAATGCCTCTGATTCAGAAGGGCCCAGGATGCTTTTCGCATGCCAGGACGCTCTGGACTGAAATCGCCCTGATAAGTATAATAATCAAACGTAATTTTGCACACAACATTATGCTGGCCAGAGGTTCCCTGACGTCTGGATGCGAAAGAATCCGTGCTTATGACTTTCCCAAGACAATGCGGAGCGGGCGCCGAGACCGCTTGGTACACGCAGGTTCTCGGCAGAATTTTCATGACAAAAATGGGGGCCGAAGCCCCGATAAAATCATTCCTTCATTAAGTCGGAGATGTGATCCACGAAAAGCTGGCGGAACTCTGGGATCTCTCCGAGGCCTTTGACCATTGGGAATACCTTGTATCCGTTGTGCTCAAGGACCGACTTGAGGGAATCCGGCTCATCCCCGGCCATGTCGTTGTTGGCATGGTCGCCGGCAACGAGCATCAGCGGCTGGATGACGACGTTCCTTATCCCCATGCCTTTCATCAGAGCCATCGTGTCGACGAAATCCGGGAAACCTTCCACCGTGGTCACGTAGACGTCCTCATATCCGGAGAGCCAAAGGCAAAGCTGAAGCTGGCTGTAGGCGGAATTGGCGAAGTGCTCCGAGCCGTGGCCCATCAGCACGATTCCCGCGTCGGGCCCGGCCATCTCCTTCGCTGGGATGATTATCCCTGCGGAGATGGCTTCCACGACCTTCTCATAATCCTCGCCGGACGTCAGGAGAGGCTTCCCGATCCTTATGCATCTGAATTTGTCCCTGAATTTCTCGACGAAATGCGCCACGAAATCGTATTCGGTCCCGTTCATGATGTGCGTCGGCTGCACGATGACCGTGTCGAAGCCGTCATCCACGAGCCTCTGAAGGGCCTCGTCGATGTAATAGACGACGTTCCCGTCGCGTTCCTTGAGCTTCTTAATGATCATTTTGCTGGTGAAGGCCCTCAGAACCGCCCATTGGGGAAAGCTCTTCGAGATGAGGCTCTCGGTGGCTCCGATGGTCTTCTCGCAGTTGTCGTTGTAGCTGGTGCCGAAACTCACTACCAATATAGCTTTCTTGGACATAGGCATCATGCGGTGGAGATTACATCCATGGGATTAAACCGCTTCGAGATTCGGCGGTTACAATTATGCATGGGGACGGGGATTCCGTCCTATGGCATCCACGGTAGAGGTTGACATGAGGATGTGCGGCCGCAAAGCCAAGGTGACGGTATCCGCCAGGGATGACGGCGACCTCGACGTAGAAATGGAATCCGACTGCGAAGTGGTCATGGGATACGCGTCCAGACTGAGGACCGTATCGCCGGAGGACGTTTACGGATTCCAGGACAGCAAAATCAACCGCGACGACATCCGCGGGCAGCTTACGCCCACCTGCCTGGTGCCTAACGCGGTCTACAGCGCGGCCTTCCTGGAACTCGGAATGGCCACCGAATCACTGGCCAGAAAGTGCGGGAAGAACAGCGTAGAGTACGTTTTCCCGAGAAACGAAGACGAAAATATATGACGGCTCACAGCATTCTCGCAAACATGACTACCGTCATAATGCATACTTCGATGGGGAACATCGTCATAAAGCTGCACGACGACATGCCCATAACGACCGGAAACTTCGTCAAACTATCCAACGATGGATTCTATGACGGCGTTATCTTCCACAGAGTCATCGAAGATTTCATGATCCAGGGCGGGGACCCGGACGGAACCGGAATGGGAGGCCCCGGATACACGATCGAGGACGAATTCGGGCACGGCCACTCGAACGTCAGAGGAACCATCTCAATGGCCAACACCGGGCGCCCGAACAGCGGCGGCAGCCAGTTCTTCATCAACGTCGTGGACAACACGTACCTCGACAAGGAAGACCCGAGAACCCCCTCCGCACACCCTGTGTTCGGAACCGTCATATCCGGAATGGAGGTCGCCGACGCCATCAGCAAGGTGAAGACCGACTTCAACGACAAGCCCATCAGGGACGTCGTAATCGAGAGGATGGAAGTCCGCGACGACTGATTCCATCCCAAAAACCCTTTCTTCCCTCCCGGGAAGCGCATCAGGACTGCTGGCCGAGATAGTCGTCCAGAACCAGATGCCTTCCCGAACGGAGGAATATTATCGGCACCGATTCCTTTCTGAGCCTTCTGCGAAGCTCCTTGTCATTGGTGACGACGTATGCTCCTTCCTTCAAAGCCAGCTCGATGACGGAATCGTCTCCGGACGCTTCGGTGGGGATGATCTCGTATCTGCGGGCCAGCATCAGAGCGGCTCTGGCATACCTGTGCTTCAGATGTTTCAGCTCCCCTATGAGAGGGCCGGGAACCAGGATCCTGGCCTCGCCCAAAAGGTCTCTGAGGGCGAGATCCAGGTTTATCCTGACTTCGAAAGGCATTAGCAAAGCGTTTGTGTCCAGGACCACGGATTGCATGGTCTCACTGATCGACGATCCCGTAGCCGATGAGTCTCCACTTGTTGGAGATCCTTCTCGAGATCGCCACCCTCTGCCCGGGCAGAACGCACACCGGAATCTTGAGGGCTACTTCGGCGGAGCCGTTCCTGGCGCTCTTCACGACGCCGACGGTGGTGGCGGTTCCGACGCTGAGCATCAGAGGCTCGTTGCTCTTGATGTCCTCGACGGAAAGCTCGGCCATGGACCCGACGACGCGGTCCAGAAGAGTAGTCTTCATGGTGAAGTCGTGCCTGACATCCGGAAGATTCCCGGGTACGGCGACGACCCTTCCTGTGAGGCCGTCGGACTTCGTGAGGGAAGCGTCCAATCCGGTCCCGATCGCTATGAGACCTCCGGGGAGGACCTTGTCCACGCTCTTGCCGCCGGCTTCGAGTGACATGACCTTCGCGGTCATCCTCTCGTACACGGCTTTCCCGGCGACTTCGGTCTTCCTTCCGGGCAGAATCTCTATGTCGTCCCCGATCTTCAGAGTCCCTTGGATCAGAGTTCCGCCGAGGACACCTCCTTTGAGGTCTTCCGGCTTGGTTCCGGGGGCGTTGATGTCGAAGGAACGGGCCACATGCATGAGCGCGGGCGCGTCTTGGTCCCTCTTGACCTTGGAGACGATATGCTTCTCGATCGCTTCGATGAGAATGTCGATGTTGACGCCGCGGTTGGCGGATAAGGGAATGATCGGAGCGTTCTCCGCGATGGTCCCCTTAACGAACTCCTTTATCTGCTTGTAGTTCTCGACCGCCTGCTCCCTGGTGACGATATCGATCTTGTTCTGGACGATGATTATCTTATCGATCCCGATGATCGAGAGCGCCATGAGATGCTCTTTCGTCTGAGGCTGGGGGCATTTCTCGTTGGCCGCGACCAGAAGGAGGGCTCCATCCATGAGGGCCGCCCCTGAGAGCATCGTAGCCATCAGGGTCTCGTGCCCGGGAGCGTCCACGAAAGATACTGACCTGAGGAACTCGGCGTCGGCGCCGCAATTCTTGCATTTCTTGCTGGTTCCGTATGCGGCAGGCCCCTGGCATTCGGGGCACCTATAGAACGCAACATCCGCATACCCGAGACGGATCGAGATGCCTCTCTTGAGCTCCTCGGAATGCCGGTCGGTCCACACGCCGGAAAGGGCCCTGGTGAGGGTGGTCTTCCCGTGGTCGACGTGGCCGATCATCCCGATGTTTATCTCGGGCTGGCTAGGTACCTTCATCAGCTCTCCGCCGGAGGCTGCGCGAGGCATTCCTCTATGGACTTCTCCCCGTACTCGGTGACTTTCATGTTGATCTGGGATATGCTCTCGGAGATGACGCGGCCGCAGATCGCGGTTCTCTTCCTCTCTCCGTGATATCTCTCATGGAAGCCGAGACTGTCGGAAATGAGGAGCTTGACTTTCCTGTTCCCAGGGAGGTCGGACCTCATAGGGGTTCCGGTCTTGTCGGAACCGCCGGTGATTTTGAGCTTGTAACCGGGGAGCCCAACGAAAACGCCGTCGATAACATCTCCCAGGCTCATGCGAGTCAGAGATGCCGCGTGGTTTCCGGTGACAGCAACATTGTAAGACTTCCCAGTCTTCACATCGTTGACGACTACTTTGTAATCAACCATTTGAACACCTGTGAAGCGGAGTTAATGGCATGTCATTAATAAATATTGGCTTGGATTGACGGCATCGAAACCCCTTGAAACAAATGTTTTCTGACCTCGGACAGACTTTTCGCCGGCGGTTGAGCGAGAACCTAATTTATATTCCCTCTACCTAACCGCCGACAAAGAGATGAACGGATGCCTGGCACCTGCACGATAGTTATACCCACATACGATGAGGAGAAAAACATCGTTAAGATGGCCAAAGCTCTCCGCGAATCCTATCCGGATTTCCGCATCCTCTTCATGGACGACAACTCCAAGGACGACAGCAGGGAGCTCATAAAGAGTATGGGCGACCCCATGGTCAGATTCTTCGTCAGGGACCCTAACGAGCGCGGATTGGCCGCGGCCGTCATGCAGGGGATTCTCATCTGCGGCACGGATTACTTCATAAACATGGACTGCGACTTCCAGCACCCCATATCGACTGTCGGCCCGATCTACGAAAAACTGGAATCAGGGTGCGATCTGGTTGTCGGAACGAGGACCAACCGCATGATCATGGGCTTCAAACGCGGCTTGGGATCATGGATATTCAACATTTGGTACTCCCTCACGCTGAAATTCCATGGGAAGCAGACCACCACGGATCTTATGAGCGGCCTCATCGGAGGGCGCACTGACGTCTTCAAGCCCGAAATCGAGGATCATTGGGACGAGATGGAGCTGAAAGGCTGGAAGGTCCTGGCGGATCTGCTGAAATACAGCGACCGCAAGCTCAAGATCGCGAAGGTGGAATACACATTCGAATCCAGGGATGAAGGCGACAGCCATCTGGACGAGAACGTAGTCATCAGGACGTTCCACCAGATGTGGGGATTCGGCAAGTTCATGGCGAAATTCTACGCCAAAGTCAAAGGCATAGATTATTACGGATTGTATCCCGGTGAGAAGCGCCGATCGAGATATTGAGCGCCCATAGTAAGGTCTGGGGATCACATTCCCCAGAAATTGTCGGTCTTCCTCTTGATGGCGACCGTCTCCTCAAGGGCAATCTTCTCATCTTCGTTGAGGTCTATGCTCGGGAACTGCTTGTATCCCGACTCCAAAAGATCGATGTAAAGTATGTCGCCTTCGTTGATCTGCCTGCCGGCGACCACGCCTTCTATGCCCAGCGCAATCTCCTCGCCCTGGGACGCCTCTTTGAGCGTGTCCTCGCCGGAATGTATGCTCTTGATCTTCCCTGCGTCGCGGCCGTCGGCGCCTATCAGATTCTCTCCGGGCCTGATCTTGCCGGCCAGCACTCTGACCCCGACTATGGCGGGTTTGCTGGCGCGGAAGGTGCAGTTCGGAAGGAGCAGGATCTTGGCGGGGAACGAGAACTCGGACCTCTTGTCGGTCTCGCTCTTCTTCTTGCTGTCCTCGACCCACTCCAGATAATCGTCTATGAGCTGGTAGATGATCTGGTTGGTCTTGACCTCGACTTCCGGATGGTTCAGGATCTCGGATTCGGCATCCTTGGAGACAGAGACGTTGAAACCCAGGATGACGCTGTTCTTCTTGTCGCCGTACGCAGTCTCGACGATGTCCCTGCGGGTGATCTCGCCCACCCCGTATTTCCTGATCGGGATGCCGTTGGCCTTAGCCTCGAATGCGAGGGCCTCCAAAGAACCAATGGCGTCGGCTTTGATCATTATGCCGCTTTCCTGAGTCTCGATCTTCATGCTGAGCTCTTCTTTGATGCCGCTTATGGCCGGGTCGTTGGCGTTCTTGACCACCAATATCGGCGCGCCGGCGATCACTCCCTCGCAGCTCTGGCAGGATATTTTGACTCCCGCGGCGGCGTGGAGCTCCTTCACGGAATCGAACCTGTCGCGGGGATCGCGTATCTCATCCAAGGGCTTGGGCTTCAGGATTGCCCTGATCTTGGTCACCAAAGGCTCGCCGTGCGTTCCGATGGCGACAGTGTCACCTTTCTTCAGGGTCCCGGAATAAAGGATCAGATCGAGGGTCTTGCCGAGCCCGCGCTCCTCTTTGATCTCCAATATGGTGCCTCTGCCAGGGCCTTCTCCTTTCTCCAGCTGGCTTTCCAGGAAGCGCTGGGCCAGTCCGATCAGAACCAGGAGCAGATCCGGCACCCCTTCCCCTTCCTTCGCGCTTATGGGCACGAGAGCGACGGCCTTGGTGAAATCCTCTATCCTGTCGTATCTGTCGGCTGAGATCCCGTTCTCGGCGAGCTGGGCGATGACGTTGTACAGCTTCTCGTTGAACATCTCGAGGGTATGCTCCTGCTGTGCCCTCTCCGAAAGGACGAACGGCCTGCCATCCTCGCTGGTCCAGCCCTGGATCGTGTCGACTTTGTTCAAGGCGATGACGAACGGCGTCTTGTACTGCTTCAGAATGCGTATAGACTCGATGGTCTGGGGCATTATTCCTTCCCTGATGTCTATGACCAGGACGGCAAGATCCGCCAGGGAACCGCCTCTGGCGCGGAGGGTGACGAAGGAATGGTGCCCGGGCGTATCGATGAAAAGGAGCCCGGGGACGTTGAACTTCTTGTTCCCTATGAGCTTCCCGCATACCTTGTAAATGTGGTCTATAGGCACCTCGGTGGCCCCGATGTGCTGCGTTATGGCTCCCGCCTCCCTCGCCTGGACGGACGTCCCTCTGATGCGGTCGAGAAGTTTGGTTTTGCCATGGTCAACATGGCCGAGAACGCTGACGACGGGTTGCCTTATAGCCATTAGATCACCTGGATGCCACTGGATGGCAGTTTAGATTGATAGTATTTTTTGGCCTCTCCATGCGGCAAGAGTATGGCTGGCCGCAGAAGTTACCGGAAATACCGGGGATTTCTCCCCGGAGTAAGATAAACGTTTGTGGGAAGGGATCTCACTCGTAGATCCACTTGTCCATGGTCCTGTCGTAGGAGACGAGCTCCTCAGGCTTGAAGAAGATGGAGATCTCCCTCTTGGCGGAGTCGGTGGAATCCGATCCGTGGATGATGTTGCATCCGGTGACCATGGCGTAGTCGCCGCGGATGGTTCCGGGAGCAGACTCGCTGGGCTTGGTCTTGCCCATGAGGTTCCTGCAGATCGCGACGGCGTCCTCACCCTCGAGGACCATAGCGAATACGGGCCCGGAGGTGATGTAGTTGATGAGCGAGGGGAAGAAGGGCTTGCCTTTGTGCTCGGCGTAGTGCTTCTCGGCGGTCTCCTTGGAGATGACCATGAGCTTCACGGCGACGATTTTGAGGCCTTTCTTCTCGAAGCGGGAGAGGATCTCCCCGCAGAGCCCGCGCTGGACTCCGTCGGGCTTGACCATGAGATAAGTCTGTTCCATGGCCATGGGATCACTCCTTCTTCTCGGCGGATCTGAGCCTCGCGGCTTTCTCTTCGGCGGCCTTCTTGGTCCACTCGGTGGTCCTGGCGACCCTCTTGAGCTGGATCATGTTCTTGTAGCACTTGTTTTTGTCGAAGAGAAGGACGGTTCCGTCTTTTTTGACGTACATCTTACCGGTTCCGGGCTCGATGTAGGCTCCGCAGAAGGAGCAGACTTTGGACGTGTCTACCATTGGAATCACCTCATTCCAAGCTTTCTGGCCTCTCTGGAAGTCTCTCTGAGCATGAGGATGTCTCCCATTCTGACGGGGCCCATAATATTCCTGGTGATGATCCTTCCTTTGTCGCGGCCGTCGAGGACACGGACTTTGACCTGGGTGGCCTCTCCGGTCATCCCGGTCCTGCCGATGATCTCTACGACCTCGGAAGGGATGCTGTCAGTGTCGACCATTCAGCTCACCTCAGTTCTTGAGGGCTTTCACTGCCTGGGCGATCTCTTCGCAGATTGCCTTTCCCTTTCCGACGTCCATGATGGCGACGGATGCGGCAGGCTTGTTGAGTCCGATGGCCTTTCCGAGCTCGGCCTTGCTGGGGACGTAGACGTAGGGGACGTTCCTCTCCTCGCACAGAGCGGGGATGTGGGCGAGGATTTCCGGGGGCTCGACGTCGGTGGCCATGATGACCATGGACGCGGCTCCGCGCTCGACGACCTTAGTGACTTCGTTGGTCCCTTTCTTGACCTTTCCGCTGTCCTTCGCGGACTCCGCGAGGGTGTAGGCTTTGTCAGAAAGCTCCTTTGGCGTGTCAAATTTAACGTATATAGACATGATTACTACCTCATTCTGGCGCTCAACGCACCGTCATTATTCATCGGGCCTCGTAAAGCAATGCCCCAATTTGCTGATACTATTTAACAACCGCGCAGAGGCCTCAGCGGTTGGAAATGAATCTGCGGAGGGCTGGATGGAGATTCAGAGACTGGACCACCGCCTCGGGCGTATGATGCTCGGCATAGCGATGCAGCAGCACGGACGCGACCAACGATGCCAATGTGTTGCAGATCATGTCGCGCATGGTGTCCATCGGGCTGTACTGCATATTGATGCCAGTTATCGTGTCCACGGCATACTCCAAGAGCTCCCAGTAAACGCTGAATCCGACCATTATCAGCGCCACGGAAATCGCCAGCGATCTCCCGGCGAAATCAACCTTCGAGCTCATCACGTGGTAGCACAGCATAGTCAGGAAAACGCAGGCGGTGACGACGGCCGAAGACAGGGAATGCGTGATGTTGTCGTAGAAATACAGCTCATCATAGGAGAAGTACAGCACCCCGAAGGCATGGAGGGCAATCGCTATGAGTATCAGAATCGTGAACGGGGCAGGCAAAGTTAGGAGCCCAAGGCGCTTGAAAGCCACGGGAAGCAAGCATATGAAACTGCAGAATACCCCCGTGTTCCTCTCGTAATCATGGCAGAAACCGTTGAGATACGCGTGAAGGCAGAGCACCAGCATAGCGACGAACACGGCAACGCATGCCAGCTCATCGTATGGGACCTTCCTCATAACGCCTCCTCCGTGAGAGACTCTTTGGGAACGCCTTTGAAATAGAAGTATCCGGCCGCGAACATCAGGAATCCGGATATTGCGGCGACGAGGGAGAAGGTCATTATGAGGCCGTTCGCCCAATGCGTGATCTCGCGGGTCGGAAGCTGATAGCCTTCCAGCGGATATCCGTGGAAGTACATCCACCCGTATTCATAGAACATGAACGCGGCAGAGACAGCGAGCGTAATCATCATCGAGAGCACCAGCATCCATGCCTTCCCGATCGTGAAACGCCCGGCCGCATCGGCAGCCACAAGGACGGCGAATCCGGACGCGAAGCTCTGGATGGACATCGACAGAGACGACAGATACTCGAACAACGGTATTCCTGACAGAACCATGGTGCCATCCGAAAGCGGGAGAAACCACTCGTCAGCGGCTATGAACGCCAGCTGAAGGACGGACGGGACTATAGTCCATGCCAATAGGCCGGCGCGAAGCCCCCTATCGGATCTGAATGCCTTATGGCAGAACAGAGCGAATATGGAAAAAGCGGATACCGCAAGCCAAAACCATTCGCCTCTGGCGCATGAAACCGCAGCCACCGCCACCGAAAGAGCGCATGAAACCGCAGCCACCGCGTTCCGTTTTACCATGCCCAAGACAGAATGAATCAGATTAAAACCGTATCGATTGGCCTCCTGCCATCGGCCCAACCATCTGCGGGCGGGCGGTGAAACATTATATCAAACCACAGCATCCAGAGCGCATGCGCATAGCGATGATTACGGACAGCTACTATCCGACGAAGGACGGGGTAGTCACATCTGTCTCCATCGCCAAGAGAACCCTTGAGAAGAGGGGCCACGAAGTGTTCATAGTGGCTCCGGACCCGGGGGAGAAAGATCGCTTGGAAGGCGTCATCTACATTAAATCCATCAGATTCAAGTCGTACGACGGGTATTTCATACCGATAATGCCTTCCAGAGCCCTCAGAAAGCTCGAAAAACTGCGCATAGACATCATTCACATACACGGGGTGGCTGTCATGGCCCTCAGAGGGCTGCTTTACAGCCGCCAGCTGGGCATACCCTCCGTGATGACATTCCATACCATGGTCGGAGATGTCCTGGATTTCTATTGCCCGGTCAAACTGGACATAGGTTTCGTGAAGAAATGCGCCTGGAAATACATCCGCGCCATAGTGAAAAGGACCGACGCGCTGATCGTGCCCAGCCCCAGCATAGAGAAGGAGCTGCTTTCGCTGACATCCCCGAAAAGGACCGAGATCATCCCCACCGGAACCGACGTGGGAAGATTCCATCCCGGCGTGGATGGCTCCGCATTCAGGAAGGAGCACGGTTTGGAGGGGAAGGTAGTCGCTTCCGTTGGCCGTCTTTCCTACGAAAAGAACATCGACATGGTGATAAGGGCCATGAAAGACGTCGACGCCATGCTTCTCATCGTCGGCGACGGCCCGGCCGGCCCGGATCTGAAGAATCTGTCGAAAGAATTGGGCATGGAAGACAAAGTCGTTTTCACCGGTTACATAGAGAACCAGAACGTCGTCTATGCCTATGCCGCATCCGACATGCTGGTTTCGGCTTCAAGATTCGAGACCCAAGGGCTCTCGGTGCTGGAAGCTATGGCTTCGGGGCTTCCCGTGGCGTGCTGCGATGCCAGAGCATTCCACGATATAATCCGCGACGGAGAGAACGGATTCCTTTTCAGCGGGGAAGAGGACTGCGCCGACGCCATAAAGAGATGCCTGGACGCATCCGAAGAAGTGAGACGCAATTCCTTGGCGACCGCGCTGGACAATTCCGAAGACAAAACCGCTGAGCGCCTGGAAAAACTCTATTCTGAACTCATAGAAGCCCGGAGGAAACGAGATGGGCGTGGTATCCGATTTCATCTATGGGCTGTTCGGCGATTACGGCGACGCGGGCTTGCTGATCTGCGTGTTCCTGATTTTCCTCATAGACGCGTTGATATTCCCCGCCCTCCCCGAATTGTTCTTCATCGTCGGCTACGACTACAATCCGACCCCGTTATATGGGGTGCTGCTGATAGCCATGGCCATAGCCGCCGAGCTGGCAGGTGTTTTCTCGCTGTATTTCATCGTCAAACGCATCCGCGTCCCCAAGAAAATCAAATCGGCGGTCGACAAATACGTGGGTTTCTTGGTGGTCAGCGACGAAAAGATGCTGCTGGTCAATAGGATCGCGCCGATGATCCCCTTCGCCGGGGCGTTCATCGCCATGATAGATTCGTGGGACCCCAAAAAATGCGCCTTCTACATTGTCATCGGGTGCATAATCAAATACGGCGCGATACTATTGGCGACAAGCTACTTCTACGCGTATTTCAGCGGGCCGATGGCCTTCAAAGTGACGCTCGTCTTTATCATAGCCGTGATAATACTGAGCCTGATCGCTTCGTACGTACGCAAGAAAAAGAGCGGGTGGGATGCTTCATGAGATTCGTTGATGTGAACCCTTTTTTCTTCCCCTACAAAGGCGGGATAGAGCGCAGAATGGACGACATCGCAAAACGCCTCGCGGAAATGGGACACGACGTGACCATACTGACGTCCAGGCTCCCGGACACAGAAGAAGAGGAGACTGATCCCTCCGGATACCGCATCGTGCGCTTGAAATCGTCATATCTGAACATCTACAACCCCCCTTTCGTCTCCACTCCGGGCGTTTTGGAAGCCTTGGAATCCCTGGATGCCGACGTGGTGAACTACAACTACCGCTGGGCCCCATCCTGGAACAAAGCTCTGAGCAGATATTCCGGCCCGAAACTGTTCACCTGCCATAACATGTGGGGGGAAGGGATCGGAATGGCTGCCAAAGCGTCCGAAATCAACGACCGCCGCTTCATGAAGAAAGTTCTGCCCTCGTTCAGCCATGTCGTATGCGTCAGCAGACATGTCCAGACGGCGACGATAGAGCGGGGATGGCCTGCGGAAAAGACGTCTTTCGTCCCGTGCTGCCTCTCGGAAGACCCCGAACCAAATTGCGCCCCCGAAGGGGATTATATCCTGTCGCTAGGGCGCGTGGTGAAGACGAAAGGCCTGAAGTACATGGTCGAAGCCATGCAGGACGTCGACTCCAAGCTCATAATATGCGGAAAAGGGCCTGAAACCAAAAATTTGAAGAGGCAGATATCCCGCCTCGGGCTCCAAGACAAGATTGAAATGCGCGGTTTCGTAGAGGAAGACGAGAAGGAACGCCTCATGGACGGCTGCAAACTGTTCGTGATGCCGTCCCTGTTCGAATCGTTCGGCCTGGCCGCCATCGAGCTCATGTCCCGCGGAAGGCCGATAGTCTGCACGGACGTCAACGGATTGCCGGATACCGTCGGGAAAGGCGGGATAACCGTGCCCCCGAAAGATCCCAAGGCCCTGGCGGAAGCCATGAACAGGCTGCTTTCCGATGGCGATCTGAGGGAGAGCATGGGAAAGCTGGCGCTGGAACATGCCAAATCGTATTCCTACGAGAGATTCATCCCGAAATACGAGAGAATCTTGGAAGACATCGCATCCGGAAAGCCGGTAGAACCTGACCTTCCGGAATGAGAAAAACCGCCCCGGAGGGCGGGAAATGATTTTCAGTTGACGTAATCCAGCCAGGATTCGTACTCGGGAACCTTGCCGGTCGCGATGTCATGGAATCTGGCATGGATTCTCTTGGAGACGTCGCCGATCTTGCCGCCGCCGATGGGCCTTCCGTCGATGCTGGTGACAGGCGCGATCTCCGCCGCAGTGCCGGTCATCCAAACCTCGTCCGAAGATACGAGCTCGAACCTGGAGATCTGGGTCTCGAGGACTTCGTACCCCATCTCCCTGGCGATCTTGATGACGGAATCCCTGGTTATCCCTTCGAGTATGGATTCCGCGGCCTGGGGGGTGAGGATCTTTCCGTGGCGGTACATGAAGATGTTCTCACCGGTGCACTCGGCCACATGCCCGACGGAGTTGAGCATGACCGCTTCGTTTGCTCCCTGAGAAACCGCCTCCCTCTTGGCGAGCGTGGAAGTGACGTAAGCGCCGTTGACTTTTGCCCCGGCAGGCCCGCACAGGTTGTCAGGCCTCTGCCAGGAGGACGTTATGAGCTTGGCGCCAGCGTCGGCGTCCTTGCCCAGGTAGTTGCCCATATGGACGCAGGTGATAGCGAAAGAGACGGGAACCTTCACGGGGTTCAGCCCGGTCTCCTCGCCGCTGAGGAAGACGCATGGCTTGATGTAATCGACCGCTTCGCCGTTGGCTCTGACGACATCTTTGATGGCCTTGCAGATGGCCGCCTCATCGTATTCCTTGCCGTCGAACTCGAGCTTGAAGCCCATCATCTTGCACCCGTCGACCAGCCTCCTGACGTGGTCCTTAAGCCTGAACACTGCGGGCCCCTTGGGAGTCTGATAGACTCTGATGCCTTCGAAGACGCCGGTGCCGTAATTGAGGGCATGCGCAAGGACATGGACCTTGGCGTCCGCCCAGTCGACGAGCTTTCCGTTGAGCCAAATCTTCTCTGTCTTATCCATTGATCCACCTTATTGGAGCTTAAAGTGCGTTCAGTGCCTTGACGTATCTCTCAGGCTTGCTGCGCTCGATGAGCTCTTCAACCTGATCCGATCCTCCGACGACTCCCACGTTCCCGCTGGAAGTGGAGAGGAGCGCGTATGCCGACTGCCCGGACTCCGGAACCAGTTCGGTATCGTAGACGTCCTGGAGCTTCTGGAGCCTGCCGATCGCCATCTCGGCGACCGCTCTGTCGACGACCGACAGAACTATGCGGGATTTCCCGGGGCGCTCGCACTTGCCGACGACTATCGTCTCGACGTTGATCTTATTGCGAGTGAACTCTCCCATGACCCTCTGCATGACTCCGAACTCGTTCTTGACGATCAGCGAGATGACGTACACGGTTGCACCTTCGTTGGCCGTGTAACCTCTGCACAGATACTTATATGTTAAGAGAAAAAGAAAAAACGGCGTCATCCAGCGTCTTTCAGTATGAATTCTACCGCGTCAGAGAACGGAACCCCGTTCCCGACTCTGAACGTCTTGCATCCCAAACGCCTTCCGAATTCCATGTCCGAGTCCGAATCCCCGACCATGTACGACTTCAGAGGGTTCACGCAATGCTTGCGGATGGCATCCAGACCCATGCCTATGCGCGGCTTGCGGCAGCCGCACTTCTCATCCGGCCTGTGCGGGCAGAAGAAAATCCCGTCAATACTACCCCCTCCCGACTCCACTACGCGCAAAAGCTTGGAGTGTATGGCCTCCAGCTGCTCCAACCCGAAGTAACCGCGGTTCAGCCCCGACTGATTGGTGATCAGAATCACTTTGAATCCGGCCGCGTTGAGCTTCGCGATACCTTCCGGCACATCGTCATAGGGAACGAAAAGATCCGGATCGGAGCAATACGGAACATTGGGGGCGAGAGTGTCGTCTCTGTCGATGAAGACGGCTCGGCTGCCGAACAGCTCCTTCTCGACGATGCTGCAGATGATGTGGGAAGCGCACAGATAGCCTTCCTGGATGCGGGGGGTCTCTTTGGAAGGGATCACGACCGGGACATCGGCGATCTCCCTGAGCTTGCCGCAGTCCCCGGTGAAGGATATGACCTTGGCCCCGCGGGCATGTGCCTCCTCGGCCGCCAGAATGACGTTCTCGGAGTTCCCTGATGTCGAATAGCAGACAGCCACATCTCCTGCGCGGCACATGGCCTCGATCTGCCTCTTGAAAACGATGGAGAACGAATAATCGTTCCCGATGGCCGTCACCGGGACTATGTTGGATAGCGCGATTCCGGGAAGCGCCGGGCGCTCCATCAGATATCTGCCTGAAAATTCGGCCGCAATGTGCGCGGCATCGGCGGAGGACCCTCCGTTCCCCATGAAATAGGCCTGCCTGCCGTTTTTGAAAGCTTCGGCCAGCACATCCGCCGCGGCGCGAATCTGCGTTGGATCTATGCAGGATATTACGCTGGAACTGGTCGCCAACTGCTCGGATATGGAATCACTCATTCGGATACCTCCAAGAAGTCGCACCGTGCGGCTCGAACATGAAATCCGTGACGATGGCCTTCTCGTTAGCATCCTGCAGGGCTTCTGCGACCTTATACTTGCGGTCGTAATCGCATATGAAGAACATGAATCCCCCTCCGCCCGCGCCGGAGACTTTGCCGCCTATGGCGCCCGCTTTCAGGGCCGATTCGTACATGGAATCGATCGTGCTGTTAGAGATTTTGTTGGAGAACTGCTTCTTGAACTGCCATGACTCGCGGAGAAGCTTTCCTGCGAGGGTGATTTCTCCCCTGCCGATGGCATTGGCCATCTCAGATGCGATCCTTTTGGATTCGTCCAGAGCCTTTTCGTTGTCCCCTTTGACGAACGCTTTCATCTGGGAATCGATTATGTCTCCGGAACTGCGGGTCGCCCCGGTGTAGCAGAGAAGGGTGCGGGCTTGGAGCTCGTCCACCACGTCCTTGCCGACGCGCACGCTCTCTATTTCAGCGTTGTCGCCGTTGAATTTCATCAGATTGAATCCGCCGAAGACGGCAGCGTATTGATCCTGGCGGCCGCCTTTTAACCCGAGCTTCTTCCTCTCGAGATCGAACGCCAGCTTTGCCATGTCCTTTGCGGAGATCCTGTGGCCGGTCCATTCGGAGAAAGCGGAGATTATGGATACCATGACGGTGGAAGATCCCCCGAGGCCAGATCCGGGCGGCACTTCCGATTGCATTATGGCGTCGAATCCGCTGTCTATGCCGAAATGATCGGCAACCACGTTCACTATGTCAAGGTTCCCATCGAGAACGAATGGGCCATTCGCCAGATCGGCTCTGAAATTGCCGTAAAATGATGATCTGGCAGTCCTCTTGCCATCGGCCCTAGGAATAAGCGTGCAATAGGTGTACTTATTAATCGTAGCGTTGAAGACTACGCCGCCTTTTTCGGTAGCATAGGGGTCAACGTCCGTTCCTCCTCCCGCCAAACCTATTCTTAATGGGGCTCTGGCACTGTAATGTATCCCATCCATCGATTCACCTTCTGCGTCGGCTTCCGAACCGGTTCAAACGAAAAACCGACATATCCCGTGAGAACTGACCGTGTTGCTTACGTGCTTCCTGTATATATAAGTACATACCCTATATTCCAATAAGAATTATCTTAACCTCTAAAACAGCTATTCCGATTGGCGGCAAACGGCAAGTCCGACGCCCAAACCTGAAGAAATTGCCCGTTCACTCGGCATTCTTTCTATCTCGCCGCGCCGCTTTCGGACGCAGATGTCGATTCCGCCTGCGAGAAAAAGAATATTGGCGGGAGGAAACCGATGGGCGAGAAAAAGCCGACCGCCAAAAGCATATACCAGCGCTCGGTTGGATTCTCATGCGCGTGGATCTTCTGTGCAGCTGGGGCGGGCATCTGCAAGAGATGATGGAGCTCAAAGGCGCATGGGAAGCCTACAACTGCAGATTCATCACCTATGAAAGCGTGCGCACTGACGATCTGGAAGAGCCCAAATTTCTGCTGATCCCCCCTTGGAAAAGCAGATTCCGCTTCATCCTATCTCTGGCCAGATTGCTTCCGAAGGTCCTCTTCGACAAGCCGGACGTCCTGATCAGCACCGGGATGGGGCATGCCGACATTTTCCTGTTCCCGCTCTGCAAGTTCCTGGGCGCGTACACCATTTACATAGAATCGGGAGCGAACGTCACCGAGCTGTCCGGTTCGGCCTCTTTCATACGCCGCTTCTGCGACCGCTTCATAGTCAGATGGGAGAGCCTCGCGGAACAGATCGGCGCCGAATATCATGGGGGGATATTCTGATACTCGTCACCATCGGGATGAACGATTACCCCTTCGGCCCGCTTTTCGAGCGCATGGACGCATACGCGGAACGCAGCGGGAAAGAAGTAGTCCAGCAGGTGGCCGGAACCGGGTTCAATGGATCCCACAGCAGATGCTTCGATTTCCTTCCCGACGACGGGATGTCTGAGCTGTACGGGAAAGCGGACCTCGTGGTGTGCCACGCCGGGATCGGGACCATCCTCAACTGCTTGGAGAGGAGGATACCCATGGTTCTGGTCCCGCGCACCGTGGTCGTCAGGAGCACCGACGGGACTCCGGATGGGCAGGAAGAGGTGGCGGCCAAGGTCGAAGCCATGGGCAGAGCGGTCGTCCTGAGGGATCTGAAGGATTTGGAGGTCGCCATCAAAGCGGCCGAAAAGCTTGAAATCCCGCCGTACCAACGCAATCGCGACCTTGAGGCGTTCCTGTCGGATCTGCTGAGGGAATTGTCCGAAAAGAAGGCTTCCGGGAAACCGAGATGACAGATAAGATCGGACCCTAAAAACCGCATTGGTTTTATGATAGGAAAATATAGTGCGACCGGCGGCCATGCTTCCAGACATAACCATTGGGATATGCGCGTACAACGAAGCGCAGAACATAGAGCGTTGCGTGAGCTCGATTTATTCCCAGAAGACGCCGGGATTCCACGTCAAAGAGGTCATAATAGTGTCAAGCGGAAGCACGGATGGGACCGACGACATCGTCCGCAAGCTCCAGAAAAAGCATGAAGACATCAATCTCATAGTCCAGAACAGAAGGGAAGGGAAGAATTCCGCCATAAACGCTTATCTTGACGCGAAAACGTGCGGATTGGTCGTCATGCTGAACGCAGACAACATCCTCGGGACCGACGAATCCCTCCTCCATCTCGTGGAGCCTTTCGAAGACGAGAAGATGGGCATGGTCGGAGGCCACCCGATGCCTACCAACAGCAAAGAGGACAGAGTCGGGTTCGCCGTCCATGTGCTGTGGAGCATGCACCACAACCTCGCCATGATCTATCCGAAGATCGGGGAATTGGTAGCTTTCCGCGACATTGGGACGCGCCTCGCGCTGGACCAGCAGTCGGACGAGGACATCATCAGGATGAATCTCGAGAAAGCGGGGTACAAATGCGCCTATGCCCCCGATGCGATCGTCTATAACAGAGGCCCGGAGACGGAAGAGGATTTCCTCAAGCAGAGGACCCGCGTTAACATAGGCGAATGCAACATGAAGAAGAAGTTCGACTACGACATCCCGTCGTGGAACAGGAAATACGTCCTCAAAGCCGCGCTGGGAATGATCCGCGACCTCGGCTTCCACCCCGTGAAAATGCTTTATGCCGGGCGCTTGGAGATGAAAGCGCGCTCGGACGCGAAGAAATACATCGAATCCGGGAACTGCGACGTGAACGTCTGGGACCCGGTCGAAACGACGAAAAAGGTCCGATCGGACTTTCCTGCCGTCATCCCTTTTCTCGCCGGGACCGACGACGTCCCCATCGGCAAGGACTGAATTCCTGACAACGGCGCCGGCGCACACTCTGCAGCCCCTGCCGATTATGCTGTCTTCTACGTCGGCCCCTTCTATCCTGCTGCCGCTCAGGACCACGGCGCGCCTGAGGCGAGATCCGACGACCTCCGCCCCTCCCATCAGGACGGCGGAATTGATGTCCGAATCCTTTGCGAAAGCTCCCTCCCCTACAAAAACGGGGCCTTCCGACGAGCCCCCGGATATGCGCGAGCTCGAATCCCCGGGCTCTCTGGATGCCATGCACAGGTTTGCTTTGACATAGTCAGAGGGGCGGCCGACATCCATCCAAATGCCGTCTAACGGGTATCCCATCAGCTTCCCGCCGGAGGATATGATCTCGGGGAATATCTCCTTAGAGAAATCGCAGAACCTTCCCGCCGGGATCCTTTCCAAGACGTTCTTATCCGCCACATAGACACCCGCGTTTATCTGGTCGGAGAACGTCTCGCCCTCCTTCATGCCTTCGCGGAACTCGAGTATCGAGCCGTCATCCGCGACGCGGGCAACCCCGAACTCCCATGGGTTGGGAACCGAGGCGAGGGCGACCGTCACTTCCGCTCCGGAATCGAGATGGCGATCGATCTCCGCCCTCAGATCGATGTCAGCGAACACGTCGCCGTTGGACGCCAGAAAGACTGGGTCCAGCCTGTCTTCCACGAGCTTGAGAGCGCCTCCGGTGCCCATCGGCTCGCTCTCGTACGAATACGATATCTTTATCCCCAAATCAGAGCCGTCTCCGAGAGCCCCCTCCATCATCTCGGGGCGGTAGCCGCAGGCGAGGATTATCTCCTCTATGCCCGCCCTGGCCATGGACCTCATGAGATACCATATGCAAGGCCTCCCTGCAACCGGGAGGATGGGTTTGGGGCAGCTCTCGGTGAGGGGGCGGAGCCTTGTGCCCTGACCCCCCACCATTATCACGGCCTGCCGGACCCTCATCTGTCCATTCTCCTCCCGTTGAGGACGGCGAACACCGCGTTGGTTCCCTGCGGCACCCCTACAGATTTGGCGACCGGGACGCACTTGGCGCGGAGGATGTGGATCACTGGCACTGAGAGAGTTTTCTCCGAGGCGCTCTCATAGTTCGCCATCCCCTTCATTATGATGAGATCGGAGCTTAAGACAGCGTTCTTGGTATCTTCAGGTATATTTTCCCAGTCGACCCCGACATAGAACTTGCCTGTGTCGTAGATCTCATCCAGATCCATGGCCAATCCGGATCTCTCGGCGTCATACTTGGTCACGTCGTTGAAGATGGGCTTCCCGCGGACCACGCCTATCACATGCTTGCCGTTCTTGCGGAGCTCCCTGATCAGGATCCTGTCAAGCTGGGACTCGCCGCAGTTGTCGAACACGTAAGTGATCCTCCTTGCGCCCAGAAGCAGAGAGTTGATCAGCTCCTCGTCATAGAGGCCCAATCCCTCCGCCATGAAAGCGTCGAATCTTTCGCCGAAATCCTCCGGGCTGTCCACGGTCCTGGCGTCGATGCCGAAATCGAGGATGTTCCCCACGGCGGCGATCAGAAGCGCCATCCCGAACTTGTTTTCGGAGTTGTCGACGAGGCTCTGGGCGCGCATGGCAAGGCCGTCGGCGATGTTGTCGGCGCTGACTTTTATCTTTTTGTAAGGGTCCTCGGTAAGCATCTTGGCATAGGAGGCCTCG
The DNA here is from genome assembly GCA_017524805.1 of Candidatus Methanomethylophilaceae archaeon. Lineage (NCBI taxonomy): Archaea > Methanobacteriati > Thermoplasmatota > Thermoplasmata > Methanomassiliicoccales > Methanomethylophilaceae > Candidatus Methanomethylophilaceae archaeon. Next base: position 18,629 of record JAFXUX010000023.1, on the reverse strand, counting down.
TGGACGGCAGTCCCGACTTCGGATGTCGTCTTGTCCGGCCCTAACGCCTTGGCCATGGCTTTCGCGCAGGCTTCCATGGCAGAATAGTCGTCTACGCGGTCGTCCAGCCTGCACTGGAAAAGAGCGCGTTTCATGAGGCATGGGATGCAATCAGCCTGTATCTTCATCTATTACACCTGCGGGAGAATAGTCGTATGGCCTTATCAAACAATGCCGAAAATCGCTTAAGATATGGGAAGCGGATGCCTGAGCGCCGGCGGTCCGAACCTCCTCAAAAAAAGCCGTCCCAATCTTATTAAAGAAAAGAATCGGGCTATCCTCTTAAATAGGTGTAGCAATATCGGACGCATCATGGCAGCCGATAAAATATGCTCTTCATGCGGCAAGAGGCTCATCGGCCACGGCAACACCTTCTTCAAGTGCCCCAAATGCGGGGAGTATGAGATCGGAAGGTGCGATCAGTGCCGCGACCAGGGCGTCCCCTACGAATGCAAGAAATGCGGATTCATTGGACCTTGAGGTGCTCATATGGGAGAGTTGTTCGCCAAATACGAAATCATGCCCGAGAACCCCGATGTCGATATGAAAAAGGTCCTCGAGAAACTCCCCTCCGTACTTCCCGCTGGAGTCAAACTCCAGAAAACCGGTCTCGAAGAGGCTTTCTTCGGTATGATGAAGCTCACCGCCGAATTCATCATCGACGATTCCGACGAGGGAGTCGGAGGAAAGCTCGAAGCCGCCATCAGCGAGATGGAAGGCGTCGGAGAGATTTCCTGCGTCGATTCCACGGTTCTTTGAAACTTAAAGGGGGAACTCCCCCGATTCTTCCGTTTTCTTTGGCATCCCTGCGATCCATCTATCTAATCAGGTTTTATATGGACACATGGATGGGCGACGGAACATGGAATTCGGCACCACCCATTACGCCATCCTGACGATTGCTCTCGTCGCGCTGATTCTGGTTGGAGGCTATCTGACGTATAACCCCGGGATCGACCGCGATGCGTCCGCGGAATGGTCGGACGGCCGCGTCGATTTCTCCGTGGAATGCAGCGGGTCTGACGTGTATTCGGCCGTCCTCATCGGCGGCGGGGAGCCTCTGGGCAAGCTGTACATATACGTTGACGAGCGCGCCGGAGACCTCCACAGCGAGGCCAGCGGCATGGTCGCGGATGGCATGGGACCTCTGGCGTTCGACTGGGGATATGCCGCCGAGCAGATAACCCAGATGCTCCGCTTCAGAGGGTTCACTTCAGTCGAGACGGTGGACCGCGCCGGGCTGGAGGAAGCCATCGCGGAGACCACCGACGACCCCGGCAATACGGGAATACTGTCCGTATCTTTCGCGCTGCCGTCCTCGGTGTATTCAGGGAATGCCGACGACCCGCTTCTGAGTTGGGTCCGCGATGGAGGCAGGCTGTATTGGCTGGGATCCGAAGCGGGCAGATTCCATTCCGACGGGGATGCCATATATTTGGTCGAGGAAAACAGGGAACTGCTCTTCGGGAGCGACGACGCAATCGACGCCTCCAGCAAAGACATCTCTTCGTACATAACCGGGGATGTCATAGAGAACGGGTTCACGGATGCCCTCTCGCTCAAAGGCAGCACCACGCTATTCGGCCTCAGCAAAGGATTGCAGTTGGGCTACGTCCGCGAAGGATATTCTACCATCGCCGCGGCGCCTTTCGGAAGCGGCTGCATAACCGTCTTCGCGGGAGGCCCCGATCTGGAGCAGTTCGATGACATAGGGCAGACCATTGCGGCCGGGATAGGCTGCGACAGCTCTGTGCTGGATTGCGCCGAAGGGAAAGTGACCAGAGGGACCGCCCATGGGTCGATGGATTTCGACGGGGAATGCCATCTGTATGTGTACATGGGAGGGACGTACACTGATTGGGGGAGGACGTTCTATGCGCCTTGATGGGTTCGCAGGATCCGTGCGCGCCTGGACCGAGAGGTCGAAGCATCCTCTCCTCACGGTATTCGCGATAGGGCTGATCGCGCGCCTGATTATCATGGCGTTCGCGCTGATATTCGACTCGAACTATTGGGCGATAATCATCCGCAACATCAACGCCGGCGGAGGCCTGTACGACATCGAAGGATACTATTACACGCCGGTCTGCGGCTACATCCTGGGGCTGGTCAACGGCTTATCGAACGCCTTCCTGGATATCGGCGAGATGGGAGTCAAAGTGCCGGAGATAGCGCTCTTCGAGCAGAGCCCGAACCACACCATATCCATCGTGACGTCTGTCGTGTTCAACTACTGCTCCAAAGCCCCGCTGATACTGTTCGACCTCGTCGCATCGCTGGTCGCCGGCAGGCTGGCGAAGGAACTCACCGGAGACCGCTTCCGCTCGATAGCCGCGTTCTCGCTGGTGTGGCTCAGCCTGACCGTGATGGGATCCTCGGGAATCATCGGGATGCCGGATTCAATAGGGGCGGCTTTCATGGTCTTGTCGCTGTTCTTCCTCCTCCACAAGAAGTATTTGCTGATGGGCATGTGCTTTGCGATCGCCGCGACGACGAAATTGTTCCCCGTGTTCCTGTTCCTGCCGATGGTATTCTACTTCTTCGCGTCTGAGAGAGGGACGGAAAAAGCCGTCCCCCATTTCCTCATAGCGGCAGCGGGCGGATTGGGGATACTGGCGGCTATCTTCCTGCCTCAGCTGATGACGGGAGACATATCCGAGTGCTTCAGATTCATCACCGACCGCACCGGATTCTCGACCGGGTCAAAAGCAACATCTGTGACATCCCAGATCGAGGGCTTCACGCGCGTGATATGCTACGGCGCTGTTGTAGTTGCCACCCTGTTCGTCGGCCTGTGGGTGTACAAAGGAGATGAGAAAGACCTGAAGGAGAGGCTGTTCACCGGCTCTTTCATTTGCATGACGCTCTGCATGCTGTATCCTCCCGCGCCGCAATACGTGGTGTCGCTGATACCCCTGCTGGCGATCCAGATCGCGGCCAAAGACAGGAGGTTCCTCGTGCCATGGATAATAATCTGGATCAGCTCCGCGATAATCTTCGCGTCTACGACGCCTACCAACCTTCTGCCGCTGTCCTTGGCGACCGGATGGCCTTCGTTGGAGTGGATATCTGACATGTTCGCGTTTTTGGACAGCAGCGGAGGCAAGTACCTTAACCTCGTGTACGTGCTCGGCTTCGTCGTCCAGTACATCGGGATCGCGTCCATCGCCATAATCTACATCCGGGACAGGCTGGGGACCAGGAAAGCCTCCCCTGGGGATGCGGCAAGCGAAGATACCGTTATATAATGGCGAAGGACAACTGCAAGAAGGTTACGTTAAGATGAGCATCGATTGGCGCCGTTATATCGAGTGTTTGGACCACGAGAACCTCAACGCGTCCGAGAAGTACGTATACAATCCTCTGGCCGTTCCGCTCGGAGGGATATGCCTCAAAATCCGCGCCACCCCGAACGCCATAACCGCCTTCTGGGGCCTCCTGATGATCGTCGCTTCCATTGGGTTCTATTTCGGGGATTACATCCTGAACATCCTCTGCGGAATCGCGTGGGTCATCGCATACGCCTTGGACTGCACCGACGGGCCTGTGGCAAGATATACCGGCCTCAAATCACCCCGCGGAGACTACCTGGACGGGGTCAACCACCGCGTATCGTATCCGCTGCTGATGTTCTTCATCGGACATTCCGCGTATGCCGCCGGATGCAAGCCGATATTGGGGTTCGGATTCGATCCCGTGGCGTATCTGATCTTGGGCGTCGCCGCCGGGATCTGCATGGTCCTGATCATCGATCTGACCAACATCTACAACCGCCTGATGCCGGAAGAAACCATAGACGGGAACGAGGGGTCCCTCGGAGTGGAAGGGAAAAGGTTCGCCGGCAGGAAAGGCGTCGCCGCGCTTTTCATGCTGAATCCGGTGGCGTTCACCAACATGATCGTTCTGATACCGATCTTCGCCGCCTTGGACCGCCTTGACATTTTCATAATCTTCTATGGCATCATGTATCCCTTGGGAGCCATGGTCAGATACGCGATATACCTGAGAAAGCTGCCGAAGCCGATGTGAAACTGGTGGATCGATGGCTTTCAACGGATTCTCACTGGAAAAGACCCCTTTGAACATGGTCACCAACGTCATCCGCACCGCGGTCATGGCTCTGGTGGGAATCTGGCTCATACCGTTCTACGTGGATTCGCTGGGAGTGGCCGCCTACGGGATAATCCCCGTCGCCACCACCGTGACCTCTTACGTGATGATACTGACCGACTCGCTGGGGACTGCCAATTCCCGCTACATAACGCTCGCCATCAGGAAGACGGATGACGCCTCGAAATCCATATCCACGGCCCTGTTCGGAATCCTGAGGATATGCCTGATCCTGCTCCCTGTGATCATCCTGATATCTGTCGCAGTGCCTTACGCCATAGACATAAGCGGGAGCACGGTCCGGGATGTCCAAGCCCTGTTCGTGATGGTGCTGGCCGCCTCGCTAATATCTGCGATCCCCTCCGTATTCTTCGGCGTGTACTCCGCATTCAACACCCTGTACGTGTGGTACGGTGCCAGGCTCATCTACACTGTCTCCCAGGTCGCCTTGATCCTGTTCATGTTCGGATTCTTCGAGCCGTCCCTGGCCCATGTCGGAGCATCATACATCGGCTCCTCGCTGCTGCTGCTCCTTCTGGTGTACGTCACCGCCAAACGCCAATACCCGAAGATGAAGCTCTCGCCGGAGCTCTACGACAGGAAGCTGTTCAGGACCATGGGCAACCTCGGCGCGTGGGCGATAATAAACCGCGTCGGCAACCTGTTGTACATAGAAGCGTCGCTGATCCTGACGAACGTATATCTGGGATCGGAGGCAGACGCCGGCGTGGCGATAATAGCTTCGTTGGTATCCATGATCCACACCGCCTGCTACTCGATAACCGCCTCTTTGGAGCCGCTGGTTTATGCGTGCTACTCCGACGGAGACATCGACGGGCTGAAAAGACTGACATCAGTCTCGATGAAATTCGTCTCGCTGATGATGGCAATGCCGCTGGCGCTCATCATCGTTTTCGCCCCGCAGGTGCTGCACGCTTGGGTCGGGGATGAGTTCGGATATCTGTCGGCGGCGGTCGCCATATCTTTGGCCGGGGACATAGCGGTATGCGCTTACACCGTGCTCCAGGACGTGCCCGTGATATATCTCAAGGTGAAAGAGCTGACCCTGCCGACGTTCGCCTTCGGCTTCCTGAACATCGCCGTTACGGCGGCCCTACTGAGCTTCACCGGCATGGGGATCGACGGAGTGATAACGATATGGCTGGTATGCACTCTGGGATTCACTTTCTCGGCAATACCTCTCGCCGCCAGGATGATGGGGGCTCCGCTGAGGCTCTATCTGGCGCCGATTGCCGAAGGGTATTGCGTCATGGCCCTTTGCATGGGAGGATTGTGGGCACTCTCCCAGGCAGTCTCGATCCCTGGAACGTGGACCGCAATAATCCCTCTCTTCGCCGCCGTATTCTTGGCCTACGCATTCGCTGTCCTCCGCTTCTCCAAGGAAGAGGACAAAAAAATCCTCCTTTCGATAATGCCGGATGGCCTCAGGAAAATAGCCGCCAAGGTCATGGGCTGACAGCCATATGATGGAATGACTCGAATGATTACGATTTTTATCATTTCTTTCGAATGAGTCTGCCTTCTTCTTAATTGCGAAAAATTGAATTTACGCAATTATGATTTTCGTTATTTGCAGAAAATAGTTTTTTCGCAATTAACGGTTCCAACCCAAAACGTGTGTGAAGCATTTGCCATCGATAAGGAGGTGCAATTAGCGAAATCAAAGGCGCAAAATCTGCACACAGGCCATTATCACATCGCATATGCATACATGTTCTGCTCCTCGTCCTCAAGAATATCGTCTGGCCTGTCGAATCTGCATTGGAGCGGCATAATCGACGCCTCTTCTTGCAAAGGCTGAATTTCCTGTGAAACGAATGGATTGCGTGAGTTTTACTCCTTTTGGATTATTTGAAGGCAGTTATCGTCTTTGGGCAGTTCCTGTTCAGCATCTTCGCCGCATCCTTTATGATTGTGCCGGTGCCATCGGGAACAGATTAGAAGGCGACAATAATGTATCATTTGCATCAAATCCTTACGACGTTCCTGGCCGGGAATTGTGCGATGCGATCGGAACCGACGGAACAATACTAAACCAAGAGATCGTTGTCGGACCCCGGAGGAATGCTGATGAACGAGACCCAAGCCGCTCTCCTTTCGATGTACAAAGACGTCAAGAGAGTTCTGGAGCGGAACGGTATAGAGTTCTACTGCCATTTCGGGACGGCGCTGGGGGCTGTGAGGCACAGCGGCTTCATCCCATGGGACGACGATATAGATCTGGTCGTATGGGAGAAGGATATTCCAGAGGTCAATCGCGCTCTGTCCGAGGGTTTGGATCCCTCTGATTATTACTACCACATCCCCTCCGCGGACAACCATCCGCACGTGATCTCGCTTGAGAAAGGAGAAGAAGGCCTGATAAACAGGGATGCGCCGTTCATAGACATCTTCCCTATATCGTATTACCCATCAGGGAAGGCCAGGCGGATTCTGACCGACGCCATGATCTGGGGGGATAACATTTCGATATACGCATTGGACCGCGTGAAATCTCCGGCAATCCATAGGCGCCTGAGATGGACCCACGAATCTTTCTCGAAGCTGGCGCGGATGACCGCCGGCGAAAAGTGCGGGCTCACCACGATCCATTCTACCGAATTCAAGGATTACATCTTCAAGAAAGAGGATTACGGGAAGCCAGTAATGCACGCGTTCGAAGACACCGAAATACCGCTCCCGCAGGAGTGGGACCATATGCTGGAACACATGTTCGGCGATTACATGACCCCGCCGCCGGAGGGGGGCCGCAAAGGCGCCGGAGGCTTCCCTTGCGGCGCCTACATCGATTTCGTAAGCGAGAGGAAGAGGCGAGGCACCCTCGCTTGCCCAGAACTTCCTTCAGAGCGTCGAACAGAACGTCATAGTCCTCTTCCGACAGATTCCCGATGTGCCCCACGCGCAGAATCTTCCCGCGGAGGTCTCCGCCGCTGGGCGTCAGGGTGATGTCGTATTCGTCCCTGAGCTTCAGAAACACATCGTACGCATTGCCGTCGAACAGTATCGGAGTCACAGCATTGGAAAGCGGGTAATCCGGCATCGGGATGCCCATCTCGGATGCCCCCTTCCTGAAATACGCCGCGAGATCGGCTGTGCGCTTTATCTTAGCCTCCAAGCCTTCCTTGGCGACCTTCCTGAGCATCGCGTTGAGATCCAAGAGAATCCCGACGGCGGGGGTGAAGGGCGTCTGGCCGCGCTCCTGATCCAGAATGTGGCGTTTGAGATCCAGATAATAAAGGCCGGAGTCCCTGGGAAGAAGCTTCTCCTCGTAAATGCCGCGCCTCATGACCACCGCGGATATGCCTGGAGCCAAGGAGAGGGCCTTCTGGGAGCTGATTATGATGGCATCGATTCCATCCTTCTCCATGTCGATGGGATCGGCCAGGAATGCGCTTATGGCGTCGACGATCAGGTACATCCCTTTGCGCCTGCAGAATGCCGACAGCATCTTTATGTCGTACAGCTGGCCGGTCGAGGTCTCATCCATGTTGACGAGCATTCCGGAATATTCCGTCCCAGCGAACCGAGCCAGATCGCTTTCGGTCAAGGCTTTCCCGAACGGAAGTTCGACGTCGTCGTGAGGTATGCCGTGGGCGTCGCAGATCTCGCAGAAGCGCTTTCCGAACCCACCCCCGCGGATTATCAGAAGGCGGTCCGTGCGCCCGAAGAACCCTGCCACGGACGCTTCCATGGCCCCGGTCCCGGATGCCGTGAGGAACGCGACCCTCGAACCTTCCCCGGCTCCGAGCAGCCCTTTCAGGATGGATTCGGATTCCAGCATGATCTCGGAGAACTGGCTGGTCCTGAAGTAAGGAAGCTGCTTGCCCGATCCCTCAAGGATATCTGGGTACATCATTACGGGTCCGACTGTGAAAAGCCTCATCTTAATCGGTCCGTGTGATGGGTTATCCGATATATAACAATAAGATGGATAAGCAAAAAGTTTGCAGCCCCCGGAAACCCGGGGAGGGGCATGGCCCCGGGATCACTCCTTGTATTCCTTGATGTACCCGTCGGCCATCATCTTGGCGGTGAGTGATCTGGATCTGGTGATCATGAACTCTGCCCTGTCGCGGAGCTCCTGGGCGGAGAGCTTGAGCCTGGCGACTCCCTGCTCCTGGGCCTTCAATCCGACCGCAACCGCTTCCTCGATGAAGGCGTTGGTCTCGGACATGGTCGGCACGATGTAATCCTCGGAGATTCCCTTCTCCTCGGCGGTCTTGGCCAGGGATTTGGCGGCGGCGATGCACATCTCGTCGGTGATGGTCTTGGCCCTCACGTCGAGCACACCGCGGAAGATCGCGGGGAATCCCATGGAGTTGTTGACCTGGTTGGGGAAGTCGGACCTTCCGGTGGCGAACACCTTGCATCCGTGCTCCTTGGCCTCCCAAGGCCAGATCTCGGGCACGGGGTTGGCGGTGGCGAAGATGATCGGGTCATCGGCCATGAGATCGACGTATTCCGGCGGGATCGTCCCGGGCCCGGGCTTGGATGCGGCGATGACGATATCGGCGTCCTTGAACGCTTCCTTCATGCCTCCGGTCTTGCCGGCTCCGTTGGTCTTCTTGCATATCTCCCACTTCTGCCTGAAGCTGCCCTCGACATCCTTCCTCTCGAGGTTCAGAATTCCCTTGGAATCGCACATGCACATGTTCTCGGGCTTGAATCCGGTGGCAAGCATAAGCCTGGCGATGGCTATGGAGGCCGCTCCGGCTCCGATGACGGTGATGCGGGACTCCTCGAGCTTCTTTCCGACGAGCTTCATGGCGTTGATCGCTCCGGCGACCTCGACGGTGGCGGTTCCCTGCTGGTCATCGTGCCAGACGGGGATCTTGCAGTCCCTCCTGAGCTCGTCCAAAATGTCGAAGCACTTGGGGTTGGAGATGTCCTCGAGGTTTATTCCGCCGAAGGAAGGCGCGATGAGCCTCACGGTCTCGATGATCTTGTCGGGATCCTTGGTGTCCAGGCATATCGGGACGCAATCGACTCCTCCGAGGTACTTGAACAGCATTCCCTTGCCTTCCATGACGGGCATGGCGGCTTCGGGGCCGATGTCGCCCAGACCCAAAACGCGGGTTCCGTCAGATACCACGGCTACGGTGTTCCACTTCCAAGTGTGCTCATACACCATATCGGGGTTCTTGGCGATGTCCTTGCAGGGCTCAGCCACTCCGGGAGAATACCAGATCGCGAAATCGTCGAAATTCCTGACGCATGCCTTGGGGACCACTTCGATCTTTCCGCCGTAGTAAGGATGCATCTTCAGGGCGTCCTTTCCGGGCTTCTGAGCTCTCTCCAGCCTCTCTTCGGGGGTCAAATCCTTGTAGTCCTTCTTCTCTGCTGCCATGTTGGTTCACCTATCTCTACGAATTCCGTAAAAAACGGTTCGAAATTTATCATCAGTCATGCCTAATTCCATATTTATATGTAATCTGACGACGAACAACGTAGTCAGAGCTACGATATGCGTTAAAGCGCGCTGATGCCCTCATTTCTGCGATAACCGTTTCCGGACGATATAAACATGGCTACAGCCCCGCTTAGAAAAGCGCACTCAATCCTCCGGCGATATACTGCTGTGCGACAGGAACCGCAGCGGAATTCTGGGCCCGATCCAGACATCAGACTATAGTCTTGCGATATTTTTGGTTCCGGCTGCGAGGATGATCCGGACCCGTCATCGTCACCAATCCCGATTCCAAGGCCGGACGAATGTAGTTCTTCAGGAAGTATGACCTGCTGTTGAGGCCCATGGAATCCATGATGTCATCGGCGCTCATGGCATCCTTGCCCATGGCTGACAGCAAAGCCACCATCTTCTGATCCTTCATATTCATCAGCCCCCCAAAGATGATAGGATGATATCATTGGAGAACTCTATGAACCTCTCGCTTTGCTTATTTTTGATTTTAAAATTTGCCATTATTAAATATATTTAGGCAATCCTAAACAATTAAATATGTTTAGGTATTCCTAAACATGGTGGTTCCATAGACACTAAGCTAATAGCCGTCATCGCGGCAATCGCAGTCGTAATATGCGGCGCAGGGATCTACTTGGCATTCTCCGGCGGATCCAGCCATAACGACGACCGTACGGCCCTCGACCAGCCTATAACGGTGAAGGACGCCCTTGGTTCGGACGTGACCGTGAAGCACAAGATCGATAAGGTCGCGCTTACAGACATATCGACTGTCGAGTTCTTCGCATCCTGTTGGGGGGAAGGATGGGCCGACCACGTCTGCATGATGCCCGGCGATATCTCTTCCAGGGACGCGTCGCTCGGAAAATACATCTATGATACCTGGCCAAACCTCTCCAAGCTGCCTAAATGCCCTGATTTGTTCACTTCCATGGGATCGAACCCCAACGCTGTGGCGGAGAAGATCCTCGATACCGATCCGGACTTGGTGGTTCTTCCCGGTGCGACCATGGCATGGATCACCGGCCTGGAAGGATTCTACAAGCTGTTCTCCAATTCGGGGGTCCCGGTGTTCAACACGATGTTCTACACCAACGGCCTGACGGAGATCGTCGCAGAACCCAACTACGGGTCCATGGGCAAGATCCTCCAGAAGGACGCCCGCTGCAATGCCATCGTCGCCTTCCATAACGAGAAGCTTGCCGTTCTCAAGTCCAAGCTCGCGTCTCATGACAAGAGCGTCAGAATCTACTACGAGATTCCCGGCGTAACCGCGTCCGCATATGGAAGCGTCATAAACATGGGCGTTCCCGAGGTGGATCTTCTCGGAACCAACGTTCTTTCTGGCGTGCCGGTCGACATGGAGTACAACATCGAGAAGATGACGATTGCCGATCCGGACTGGATTTTCATAGTCGACACCTCGTATTATTCCGGCGACCAGTGCATGGGATTCTTCACGAAGAAGGACGACTCCAAAGCCGCCTCCACCCTTTCGCAGTACACCTCCCGCGACGGATGGAGCGATCTCGACGCGGTCAAGGACAAGCATGTGGCTCTCGTATACGGGGAGCTCAGGCACAGCGTGTCTAGCCTCTACACCGCATATCAGATGGCGAACATAATCGACAAGGGCCTCGTCTCCGATGCGGAACTGGCTCAGCTGGAGACGGATCTGGGAACGGTCCTGCCTTGGAAGTTCAGCGGATACTTCGGCTATGTGATGGCATGATCCGGACGGAGGAGGCCGCAGGACGCGCCGTGTACCGGCATCTGAACAAGAGAAGGGCACTGTTCCTAGGCATATCCTTGGGCATCGTGGTCGCGGTCTTCTTCGTCAACATGCTTGTAAATCTTTCTGCCGGCCCAGATGTAGGCATCCGGGCGCTTTTCGACTCTGAATCGGTGCCTCGCAGCGTCTACAACATAATGCATTACTACCGTCTGCCTGAGAGCTGCTTCGGGCTCTTGGCGGGAATCGCGCTCGGAGTGGCCGGGGCGGAGATGCAGACGGTCCTGAACAATCCCCTGTCCGAGCCTTACACCCTCGGGATATCCGCCGCGGCGTCTTTCGGCGCAGCCCTTTCCATCGCCTATGGCATCGGCGCAGGGATTCTTGGAAGCTATTCCACCATCGTTTTGGCCTTCGCGTTCGCGATGCTGGTATGCCTCGTCGTTTCCACGGTGGCTAGTCGGAGGTCCGCCGGCCCGACTACGACTATACTCATAGGGGTCGCGATGCTGTTCTTCTTCCAATCCCTTGTCAGCCTCGTGCAGGCCCTTACCAGCAAGGACGCGGCCACAGGCATAATGTTCTGGATGTTCGGAAGCATAGGCCGGGACTCCAGCTACGAGGACATACTGCTCCTTGCAGCGGTGATCGTCATATGCACGTTATTCTTTGCAATAAACATCTGGAAGCTCACGTCCCTCAAGCTCGGGGACGCCAAAGTAAGCTCCATGGGAATCAACGTTGCCCGTTTGAGACGCAACGTGATTCTGGGCGTATCCGTCCTTACCGCCACGGCCGTCAGCTTCACGGGGACGATCGGTTTCGTCGGACTTGTAGGCCCGCATGTAGCCAGGATGCTGGTGGGAGAGGATCAGAGGTTCTTCCTTCCGATGTCGGCGCTATGCGGAGCGGCGATGGTCCTAGGCGCCTCGATCATATGCAAGATCCTTCCATTCACCTCCGTCCTGCCCATCGGCGTCGTCACTTCGCTCATTGGCGTGCCGTTCTTCGTATACCTCATTTTGAGGAAGAGGTCGGTGATCGGATGAGCCTGACCGTATCCTCGCTTCGTTTCTCATACGGTTCCTTCGAGGTCCTCAAGGGAATAGACGCAGAGTTCATGCCTGGCATCAACGGCATCCTAGGCCCCAACGGGGCAGGCAAATCCACTCTCGCCAAATGCATAGCCGGCGTACTCAAGCCCGCAGGCGGAACCGTCAGATTCGCCGGCGGGGAGGGAAAGCCCTCGATGAGCTATCTGGCCCAAGACTCGCCTCCGATCAGGGACCTATCGGTTCTCGAATACATGCTTCTGGGAAGGGCGGACGAGCTCGGCCTCAAGGTCACGGGGGAGGACATCGACATCGCATACAGGCCGTTGGAGAAGCTGGGCATAGACGAACTGGCGGAGAAGGACATGGGGAATCTGTCGGGTGGGCAGAGGCAGATGGTGGCCATCGCCCAGTGCCTCGTGTCTGAACCCGACTTCATCATCCTCGACGAGCCCACGAACAACCTCGACCTCCGCCGCGAGCTGGACATCTTCCAGATCATGCGTGCGGAATGCGACGACAGGGGCATAACCTGCGTCATGATCCTTCACGATCTCAATTTCGCGTCCAGATTCTCGGACCGTATCGTCGTTATGAACCAGGGCGAGGTGTATTCCTCCGGCACTCCGGCGGTGACGGTCACCGAGGACATGCTTCGCGTCGTCTACGGCGTAGAGGCGGAGATATCGGTCAACTCGAGGGGCATTCCCAACGTCGAACCCATACGTTCGGTGTCCCCGTTCTCTAAATGACAGCAGAGATGGAACAATGAAAAAGAGACATAAATCCAATCGCATAGCGGAATTCGAGAAATACGCCGAGGGCCGGCACGGCTTCATCACCGCGTCTCTTGTGCTTTCAGGTCTCAGCGCGATTCTGTCGGTCATTCCTTTCTATTTCATCTGGCTCGTGGTTCGCGACGCCCTGGACGGCACCACCGACATCATGGTGTTCAACGGACTGATGGCTCTGGGGACCGCCGTGGCCTCCGTCCTGGTATACATCGCGGCGCTGATGGTTTCGCATCTGGCCGCATTCCGTATATCGAAGAACATGAAGAAGGCATTGGTGGGCCATGTGCTGACCCTTCCGCCCGGGGCTTTAGACGAGGACGGCACTGGCAGGATACGCAGGGTCATACAGGACTCCGTCGAATCCACCCACGAGTTCATAGCCCACAACCAGCCTGATCTGGCGGGCTCCAAGGTGCTGCCTTTCGCCATCGTCGCGCTGCTTCTCGTGTTCGACTGGAGGCTGGGAATCGCGGCGATGATTCCCGTCGTCCTCGGAACGTACGTCTCCATGTCCATGATGGGGAAGAGCGCCATGCAGGAGAGCATGGCCATGTGGCAGAATTCGATGGCCGACGTGAGCAACCAGACCGTGGAATATATCCGCGGCATATCCGTCGTCAAGATCTTCCAGCAGACCGTGGAGTCATTCCAGAGCCTGAAGGATTCCGTCGACCGGTGGGCGGAGTACTGCCAGAATTACACGGAGTTGGCACGCAGGCCAATGACGGAGTTCTTCACGCTCATCAACGGATGCATGACGTTCGTGGTGGCGGCGGCCGTCGTGATCATCGAATTCCTGGAGAACGGGAGCGTCAACAACTCCCTCGTCGCCGCCATTGTGTTCTACGTGATTTTCACGCCCCTGATATCCACGCTGATGATGAGGATCATGTTCACGTCCGACCAGACGTACAGGGTGGATGACGCGCTCTCCAGGATAAACGGAGTGCTCGCGATGCAGCCTCTTCCCGAGGCCGCAGCCCCCGAAGAGCCCGAGGACTGCACCCTCAGGTTCGAGCACGTCACGTTCTCCTACTCCCCCGATGCGCCTCCTGCCGTGAAAGATTTCACCCTTGAGATGAGGCACGGCACCGTGACGGCCCTCGTAGGGGCGTCCGGAAGCGGCAAATCCACTGTCGCCGGGCTGGCGTCCAGATTCTGGGACCCGCAGGGCGGGACCGTGTCCCTGGGCGGCAAGGACCTCAGGAACATCTCCACGAAGACCTTGCGCGGAATGGAATGCTTCGTGTTCCAGCACAACCATCTGATAAAGGGCACGTTGATGGACAACGTCAGACTGGGCAGGCCTGACGCGTCCGTCGACGAGGTGAGCAAGGCCTTGGAATCGGCGCAGTGCTCAGACATAATCGCGAAGCTCCCCGACGGGCTGGACACCCTCATAGGTCCGGGCGGCGTCTATCTCTCGGGCGGAGAGGTCCAGAGGGTGGCCATCGCCAGGGCGATCCTCAGGGACTCCCCTATAATCATCATGGACGAGGCAACCGCCTTCGCCGATCCCGAGAACGAGCACCTCATCCAGAAGGCCTTCGAGGAATTGGCCCGCGGACGCACCGTGCTGCTCATAGCGCACCGTCTGACCACCGTGATAAACGCGGACGTGATATGCGTCATGGACGGCGGCTCCATCGTCGAATCCGGTCGGCATTCCGATCTCATGGACATGGACGGAAGGTACAGGACGATGTGGGACGATTATCAGAAGGCGTTGTCCTGGAAGGTCAAGGGGGCTGCCGTATGACCCTTTCGCAGGCCCTCAAGAGGAGGTACGCGCTCTCGGAGACCGGATGGAAGAATTTGAAAGGCGCGGTAAGGGCGTCCGTGATAGTGGATGTCGTGCTCATGATCCCGATGATGCTGACGATCATGTTCATAGCCGACATCGTAGGCGACAACGAATACGACTACGACCTGAACCTGTGGATCTACGCGGGGCTGCTTGCGCTTCTCCTGCTGTGCGTGGGAATCGCGTACAGGTACGAGTACAACCGCTGCTTCTTCGACACCTATCAGGAAAGCACGCGTGTCCGCCTGGGTCTGGCCGAGAGGATGAGGAAGCTTCCGCTGTCGTTCTTCTCCAAGAAGGACCCTACCGACCTGAGCGTGAGGGTGATGGGCGACGTGGCGATGCAGGAGTCGATGCTCTCCCACTGGGTGCCGGCCCTTGTCGCCTCGCTCATATTCACGCCTGTGATCGGGCTGATGACTCTCA
Source organism: Candidatus Methanomethylophilaceae archaeon (assembly GCA_017524805.1). Lineage (NCBI taxonomy): Archaea > Methanobacteriati > Thermoplasmatota > Thermoplasmata > Methanomassiliicoccales > Methanomethylophilaceae > Candidatus Methanomethylophilaceae archaeon. The sequence continues at coordinate 3,229 of JAFXUX010000023.1, read as the reverse complement.
TATGGTCTCCTCTGATCGGTCTCGCCATAGTATGGCCCATACCGATAGCCTTCGCCATCGTGGTGATGTCCGGAAGGATACAGAAGAAGTACAACAGGGTAAAGTTCGAACGCATGGAGGCCGTCACCGAGATGATCCAGGAATCTCTGGAGTGCTCCGACGACCTCAAGGCCAACGACGCCCAGGCGACCTATATGAAGCGTCTGAACAAGGAGCTCGACGGAGTGGAAAGCGCGGAATTCAGGTACGAGTACATCTGCGCCCTGTTCGTGGTCTCCGCACAGCTGCTGCTGAAGCTCGGAATGGCGACCACCGCCGTCCTCGGATCCATCCTGTTCATCAACGGGGAGCTCCCGCTCATTATGTTGATCGCCGCCGTCGTCATCGTCTCCCGCATATACGCCCCCATAGACACCTCGCTGATGTTTCTGGCCGCCACGCTGTCCACGCATGTGAACTGCGAGCGCATACAGGAGATCAACGACATGCCTCTGCAGGGTGGGAACACGGACTTCTCCACTGATGGCTACGACATAGTTTTCGACCATGTTGGATTTTCCTACGTCGGGGGACACAAGGTTCTGAAGGACGTCTCCTTCACCGCGAAGCAGGGTCAGGTGACGGCGCTCGTGGGACCCTCGGGCGAGGGCAAATCTACGGTGGCCAGGCTATGCACCAGATTCTGGGATATAGATTCAGGAAAGATAACCCTCGGGGGCATCGACATCTCCACCGTGGATCCGGAATCGCTGATGTCGAAGTTCTCAATCGTCTTCCAGGACGTGGTATTGTTCAACACAAGCGTGATGGAGAACATCCGGATCGGAAGGAAAGGCGCCACCGACGAGGAGGTCATGGAGGCCGCCAGGAAAGCTCAGTGCGACGATTTCGTGTCCAGGCTGTCGGAAGGGTATGGCACCGTGATAGGCGAGAACGGAGGGAAGCTGTCCGGAGGGGAGAGGCAGAGGATATCCATCGCCAGGGCCATCTTGAAGGATGCACCCATAATAATCATGGATGAGGCCACCGCGTCCTTGGATACCGAGTCCGAGAGCAGGGTGCAGCAGGCTCTTTCCGAGCTCATCTCCGATAAGACCGTGATCATCATCGCCCACCGCATGAGAACGGTCATGGAAGCTGACAAGATCGTCGTGTTGAAGGGGGGAAGCGTCGTGGAACAGGGAAGCCCCGAGGAGCTGCGTCAGCGGGACGGGACGTTCGCCAACATGGTCAGATTGCAGTCAGGTTCCGGAAACTGGAACATAGGAGGCAGAGGCGCATGAAGGAAAAGGTGACGATAAAGAGGGGGACCCCCCAGGAGACCCTGATGCTCCCGCTGTACGGGAGGTACAAGGCGAACCGGATGTATCCGCAGCTGTTCAAGGACACGACGGCGAAGGAGATCATCGACCGCATAGACTACGACATAGAGCAGTCGGACATGGGGAAGGGGCCCCAGTTCGTGTACGGCATGAGGCAGGACGTGGCTGAAAGGAAGGCGAAGGAGTTCCTGGCCCGGAATCCGAAGGGCATCCTCGTCAACCTCGGATGCGGTTTGGACACCATATTCGACCATATCGACAACGGGGAGTGCAGGATGGTCAACATCGACTTCCCCGAGGTCATGGAGTTCAGGCGGAAGCTGTTCGATCCGAAGGACCGGGAGATCGATATCGGGAAGGATGCCAACGACCATACCTGGATGGACGAGATCGGATTCAATCCCGGGGACAAGGTTTTCGTCATGAGCCTGGGCGTCCTGTTCTATTTCGAGCCGGACGACGTGAAGAGGCTCGTAGACGCCATGGGCAGGCGTTTCCCGGGGGCGACCATGGTCTTCGACTACGAGAACGCCAGGATGCTGGCGAAGTCGAACAAGGCGGTCGTGAAGACGGGAAACAAGGGAGCCTGGATGCCCTTCAGCATGGAGGACGCCAGGAAGGAGGTCGCCGCCTTCTCGGATACGGTGGAATCGGTGGACGTGATGAACGAGATGCCCCCGGAATACGAGGCGCTGCCGTTCTTCTACAAGTGGTTCTTCAAGCGCTGCCTTAGGAAAGAATCCATGACCTTCGCAGAGGTCAGATTCAAGGGGGCGACCGAATGACGGATGGCGTGCCCGATACCTTGTACATCCCCCTGGCCGCGAGGATCTACTCGACGGAGCGCTTCCCGGATTACTTCAGGGACGACGCCGCCCTGAAGCTGAAGGACAGGATACCCGAAGGGGTGACCAAGGGCTCGTCGGAGTATGCCCTGCTGGCATCCGTGGCCAGGTACTACAACACTGATGCCATGGAGAGGGATTTCGTCAGAAGGAACGGAAGGAGCGCCATCGTGCATCTCGGCGCAGGATTGGAGACTGCTTACCTTAGGTTGTCTGACTTGGATGCGCATTTCTACGACATGGACCTCCCGGAGATCATAGGGCTGAGGAGGGAGCTGCTGCCGCCGTCGGACAAGGAGACCCTGATCGCTGGCGACCTGTTCGACATGAAGTGGGCCGACGAGGTCGACAAGTCCCTGCCGGTGATGATCCTCGTCCTGGGGGTGTTCCAGTATTTCCATGAAGAGCAGATCCTGGACGTCATCGGGAGGATGAAGGAAGCCTTCCCAGGGGCGGAGCTCGTATTCGACGCGACTACCACGGACGGGCTGAGATATGCCGCCAAGTACGTGAAGAAGACGGGCAACCAGTCTGCGGCCATGTATTTCGCGGTGGACGACGCCCACGCGTTCTGCGAAAAGACGGGGACGGAATATCTCGAATGCAGGCCGTTCTTCACCGATGCGAGGGTGATGCTAAGGAAAAGGACAGGGTTCTACACCAGGATAGCCATGAAGGTCGTGGACAGGGACTTCAGGGCGAAGCTGATCCGGCTGAGGCTCTGACAATCGATCGACGGGGGATCGCCCTTCCAGGAACTCCACCATGCCGTCGCGGACGTCGTACATCGCTCCGGCCACGATGATGACTGCGTACGACGCCAGGAGGCTGACCGAGCAGGCTTTCGACTTCAGCAAATCGGAGGACAGGAGGCATCGCACCCCGGACAAGCACACGATGATGGGGCGCTCGCTGATCAGATTCGTGGCCCTCATCCTGAAATGCGAGCTCTGTGCGGAGATAAGGGAATCGGGGAGAAGGGAGATGTCCGTAGGCCAGGCCATCGGATACCTCAACACCATCAACTGCCTGAGCTACGGATCGTCGTCAGCATTGTCCGAG